>NZ_JAALEC010000443.1:0-12692 GCF_014145205.1 Dietzia sp. DQ11-44 | reverse complement strand
CTGATCGTCCGGATGGCCGCCGCTCACCACTGCCGACCCTTTTCGCGGCGGAGCACGTCGAGCAGGTAGGCCCCGTACCCCGATTTCCTGAGGTCGTGGGCGCGGTCGGTGAGCTCGTCGTCGTCGAGATACCCCATCCGCCACGCCACCTCCTCCGGGCAGCCGATCTTCAGGCCCTGCCGGTCCTCGATGGTCCGGACGTAGTTGCCCGCGTCGAGCAGAGAGTCGTGGGTGCCGGTGTCCAGCCAGGCGGTTCCACGCGGGAGCACCTCGACCTGTAGGCGGCCGGCCTCGAGATAGTGCCGGTTGACGTCGGTGATCTCGTATTCCCCGCGCGGCGACTTCTCGAGGTTCCGCGCCACCTCCACCACGTCGGCGCTGTAGAAGTAGAGCCCCGGGACGGCGAAGTCGGAGGACGGGTTCTCGGGCTTCTCCTCGAGGCTGATCGCGCGGCCGGCGGCGTCGAAGTCGATCACCCCGTAGTCGCCCGGGTTGGACACGCGGTAGGCGAACACGGCGCCGCCGTCGAGGTCGGCGAACCGTCGCAGCTGCGCTCCCATCCCGGGGCCGTAGAAGATGTTGTCGCCCAGGATCAGCGCCACCGGGCCGTCGCCGATGTGGTCCGCACCCAGGACGAACGCCTGGGCCAGGCCCTCGGGGGCGGCCTGCTCGACGTAGCTCAGGGTGATGCCGAACTGGCTGCCGTCGCCCAGGAGCCGCCGGAACTGCGGCGCGTCCTCGGGCGTGGTGATGAGCAGGATGTCGCGGATGCCCGCCAGCATGAGCGTGGACAGCGGGTAGTAGATCATCGGCTTGTCGTACACCGGCATGAGCTGCTTGCTCGTGGCCAATGTGAGTGGGCGCAGACGGGTGCCACTACCGCCGGCCAGGACGATGCCCTTCACAGCACCTTCTCCGTCCGGGCGTACCTGGCCTCGACGCGCTCCTTGACCGGCTCCCACCAGTCGCGGTTGTCGCGGTACCACTCGATGGTCGCGCTCAGCCCCTCGCGCAGATCTGTGTGCTGCGGCTCCCACCCGAGCTCCTCGCGGGTGGCGGTGGCGTCGATCGCGTAGCGCAGGTCGTGGCCGGGGCGGTCGGTGACGTGGTCGAAGCCGGGGTCGCCGTCGGTGGCGGTGGCGCCCATCAGCTCGCAGATCATCTGCATGACCTGCAGGTTGGAGTGCTCGCCGTCGGCGCCGACGAGGTAGGTCCGCCCGAGCTCACCTCGTGCCAGGATCCGCAGGACCGCCGAGTTGTGGTCGTCGACGTGGATCCAGTCCCGGACATTGGCACCACTGCCGTAGAGGCGGGGGCGCTGCCCGGTGAGAAGGTTGGTGATCTGCCGCGGGATGAACTTCTCGATGTGCTGGAACGGGCCGTAGTTGTTGGAGCAGTTGCTGATGGTGGCGCGGACACCGAAACTGCGGACCCACGCGCGCACCAGCATGTCCGCGCCCGCCTTGGTGGCCGAATACGGGCTCGACGGGTTGTAGGCGGTGGCCGGGGTGAACCTGTCCGGATCGTCCAGTTGCAGGTCGCCGTAGACCTCGTCCGTCGAGACGTGGTGCAGGCGCACATCGTGGCTACGGCAGGCTTCGAGCACCGCGTAGGTGCCCACGATGTTGGAGTGCACGAAGGGCCACGGCGTGGCCAGCGAGTTGTCGTTGTGGCTCTCGGCCGCGAAGTGAACCACGGCGTCCTGCGGACCGGTGAGCTGCGCGACCAGCCCGCCGGTCACCGCGGGGTCGGCGCAGTCGGCCTCCACCAGCTCGACCCGATCCGACGGGAGTCCGGCCAGGCTCGACCGGTTGGCGGCGTACGTCATGGCGTCCAGCACGGTGACGTGGGCGTGCGGGTGCTCACGGACCACGGTGTGGACGAAGTTGGCGCCGATGAACCCGGCTCCCCCGGTGACGACGAGGCGCATGCGCCCAACCCTACCGTCGCGGTCGCGCCGCCTCTGCGGTCTGCCCGGCGCTGGTGGATCCCGCACTGCCGGGATCGGAGCCGTCTGGCTCCGGGCTATCTGGTCCGGGGCCGTCAGCTTCCGGGCTTTCGGGTCCGGGGCCGTCAGGTTCCGGGCTGTCCGGGGCCGCGCCGTCGTCGGCGGGCTCCCGGCGGAGTTCCCGATAGGCCGCGAGCATCCTCTCCCTCCTGCGGGAGTGGAACTCGCTGGCCTTGGTGTCGCGGGGAATCACCTGCACGGCCTCCTCCGCGTGGATGCCCGCCCGTAGCTGTCGCACGCGCATCACCTCGGCGTCCAGGCGGACGCCGAACAGGACCGCCATGTTGACCATCCACAGCCACAACAGGAACACGATGATCCCGGCGAGCGAGCCGTAGGCGCGATTGAAGTCCCCGAAGTTGGAGACGAAGAATCCGAACCCGGCGGTGGCCGCGCCGATGACGACCAGCGCCCCGGCCGCACCCAGCGACACCCAGTGGAACTTGCGTCCCGCCACGTTGGGCGCGAACCGGTAGAGCACCGCGAGCGCGAGGACCGCGGAGACCAGGGCCGCCGGCCACTTGGCGACACCCCACACGGCCAGCGCGGTCTCGCCGAGCCCGATCCACCCACCGACGGTCTGGGCGACGGGGCCGGTGAACACCAGTGCCAGACCCCCGACGGCGACCAGCACGATGAGCAGCGCGGTGAGCAGGATCCCGATCAGCAAGAGGCGCCAGAGTGGGCGCCCCTCCTCGATACCGAACACGCCGTTCATCACGCGGCCCAGCGCCCACACGTAGCGCGAGGCCGTCAACAGGCCCACCACCATGCCGATGACGAGAGCGGTCCCTGCGGCCGGCGCTATGACGAGGGACTCGATGGGACCGCGGATCGGGTCGAGCACCTCCGGCGGGGCGATGTCGGAGAGCATGGCCATGATGGCGTCGACCGTCCTGGCCCCCTGCCCGAACACGCCGAGCAGCGAGACCATGACGAGGATCGCGGGGAACAGTGAGAGCACCCCGTAGAAGGTGAGCGAGCCCGCCTGATCGGGGCCGCGATCGCGGAGGAACTCCCCCACGGATCTCGCGAGGACCAGTCTGACGGTCCGGAGTCGTCGCCGAACGGTCGTCACGGCGCCACCGGAAGTCGTCATGCCCTGATTGTGGCTGCTCGGGCGTGAGTCGTGTGGCGCGCCGCGCCCGTCGGGCCGCCTCAGTGGGCACGCAATCCCGAGCCCGACCCCGAATCTATGACAATCATTTCTTGACAAGCCGACGTGACGCAACTAACTTAACGAACGTTCGAAACGTGATCTGGATTACACCAGCGCGCGGATCGAGCGGTCTGCCGCACACCCCCTCAGGCCATCCATCAGGACCCCGGACGCACCTGCACGCGACCGGTCCGGAACCAGAAGGATCCCCGATGTCCCGCAGCAACCGAAACCGCGTGGCCCGACGCGCGGCGCTCGCCCTGACGATGATCGGAGCGCTCGCCGCCACGGGCTGCTCCGGCGGCCACCGAATCACCGGCGACAGCGTCGAGACCATGGAGCCGATCACACTCCGGTACGGCGACTACACGACCGTCTCCTCCGCCGGCCCCTTCCGCGCCTTCGCCGAGCAGGTCGAGGAGGAGACCGGCGGCAAGATCACCTTCGACGAGTACTGGGGCGGCAGCCTGGTCAAGGGCGCCGACATGGCGCAGGGGGTCCGCGGCGGGATCGTGGACATGGGGATGTTCACCCCCAGCTATTACCCGTCCGAGTTCCCCATGACCGACTGGACCAGCCAGATGGCCAGTGTCGTGGAGCCGGAGTACCCGCTCGGCATGATGCAGGCCTTCGCCGGTGGCAGCGAGTTCGCGCTCACCGACCCGCTGATCGAGGAGCAGTTCTCGGACCAGGACATCAAGCTCCTTTTCACCTGGACCCCCTCGACCAACTACCACCTCGTGTGCAAGGACCCGGTCAACAGCCTCGAGGAAGCCCGGGGCAAACGGGTGCGAAGTGGCGGCGCATTCAACTACGGCGAGATCGAGGCCCTGGGGATGGTCCCCGTGACCCTGCCGACCGGCGAGATCTACGAGGGCCTGCAACGCGGGGTGATCGACTGTTCCCTGGCCAACGGCAAGATCATGATCGCCCTCGGTCTGTGGGAGGTCGCCAAACACTACGTCGACATCCCCTTCTCGAGCTACACGCAGTACGTGATCATGAACAAGGACGTCTGGGACGAGCTCCCCGAGGACGCCCGGCAGATCATCGACGACGCCCGACAGACGTGGTTCGACGGCTACCTCCGCGAGGAGGGGATCGTCCTGCACCAGCGGCTCCTCGCCGAGGGCGCGGACAAGAGCGTGAGCTTCTACGACGTCGACCCCGAGCTCAAGGCCACCCTCGAGACGTACCAGGAGGAGGCACTGCGCACCCTGCCGGAGCGCGCCCCCGACGACCTCGAGGATCCCGAGGGCACCGTCGAGCGCTACCGCCAGATCATGGCCGATTGGAAGACGCGGCTCGAGGACATGGGGTACGACGACCCGGCCCTCGCCGAGATCCCGGAGGACCCGGAGTCGGTCCAGATCGATCTGGCCCCCTTCGAGCAGTCCGTCCGGTCCGAGATCTTCGACCGCACCGCGCCCTGACCCCCTCGAGCAGTTGGAGAACCTGATGGACACCACCACCACCGACGCGGAGCGGCGCGTTCCGGGGCAGCGGGCCCTCGCCCGGGTGCTGTACGCATGCGCCGTGATCGCGGGGATCGTCACCCTGGTCATGGCCCTGCACATCGCCGCCGACGTCAGCTCCCGGAACCTGACCGGAACCCCCCTCTCCGGCACGCTGGAGATCACCCAGAACTGGTCGATGGTCCTCATCGTGATGCTCGCGATGGGGTACGCGGAGCAGATCGGCGAGCACATCAACGCCACCATCCTCACCCAGTACCTCGACCCCGTCTCCCGCTGGTGGTCCGACCTGATCGTCTCGGGTCTGATGTTCCTGTTCGTCTCGGCGCTGACCTACTACTCGATCACCGCGGCGGTCTTCGCCGTCGAGGTCCAACAGGTCGCACTCGGGGCGATCACCATCCCGATCTGGCCGGTGAAGATCGTCCTGGCCATCGGATTCGCCCTGTTCGCCCTCCAGCTCCTGATGTCGATCATCAGCCTGCTGATCAACGACCGTCCGAGGAAGTCCGATGTCTGACACCACCCTCGTCACCGACCACACCGGCGTGGCCCGCACCGACGATCTCGCAGTCCCCACGCCGAACCGCAACTTCATCCGGGCCTACTGGGGCAACTTCGGCTTCTCACTGATCATCGCCGCGGTCATCCTGTTCACTCCGGACCTCCCCGACACCGCTGTCGGCGTCCTGACCATCCTCCTGTCGATCGTCGCGATGGTCTCCGGTATCCACGTGGGTATCGCGATCATGGGTGCCGGCGCGGTGGGCCTGTGGAAGCTCGCGGGCACCAGCGCCGTGGCCGTGACGTTCGAGGACGTCCCCTTCACCTCCGCCGCCAGCTGGAGCCTGTCCGTCATCCCCCTGTTCATCCTCATGGGCGTGGCGATGGGTCGGTTCAATCTGACGGGCAAGCTGTTCACCTCCGCCCAGGCCTGGCTCGGCCGGTTGCCCGGCGGACTGGCGGTCTCGACCAACTTCGCGGGCGCCGGACTGGCCGCCTCGAGCGGCAGCTCCATCGCCATCTCCTACGCACTGGGGCGCACGACCATCCCCGAGATGCTGCGCGCCGGGTACAAGCCGTCGCTGGCCACGGGCGTCGTCGCGATGTCCGGAACCCTCGGGATGCTCATCCCGCCCAGCGTGGTCCTGGTGATCTACGCCGGTGTGGCCGAGACGCCGGTCGGGCCGCAGCTGCTCGCCGCGCTCATCCCGGGACTGCTCACGGCCCTGGCGTACGGCGTCGTCATCGTCGTCAGGTGCAGCATCGACCCGACCCTCGGGCCCCGGTCGACCACCCACTACACCTGGGGCCAGCGGCTGCGTTCCCTCGTGGACGTCACCCCGGTGACCCTCATCCTCATCCTCATCATCGGCGGCATGTACACCGGCATCTTCACGCCCACCGAGGCCGGCGCATTCGGTGCGATCGCCGCGATCCTGCTGGGCTGGCTGTTCGGTGACGACCGCTCCGTCGGCCACCTGGTCCGGACCGTGCTGACGTCCCTGCGCGAGACCGCGGCCGGTGTCGCCTCGATCTTCCTGCTCCTCATGGGAGTACATGTGCTCACCCGCGTGGTGGCCCTGTCCGGGGTCGCCGACTGGATCACCGAGACCATCACCTCGCTCGGGTTGAGCCGGACGCTGTTCCTCCTCGGGCTGATCTTCGTGTTCCTCATCCTGGGCATGTTCATGGACGGCCTCGCGATGATCCTGCTCACGGTGCCGATCCTCATGCCGGTGCTGGCCACCTTCGACATCAGCCTGCTGTGGTTCGGCGTCTTCATGGTGATCCTGGTCGAGCTGGCGCTGGTCACCCCGCCGATCGGCATGCTCAGCTACATAGTCCACCGGATCGCGTCGAACCCCGAGGTCAACGAAGGGATGACGGTCCGTCTGTCCGACGTGTTCAAGGGCGTGTCCTGGTTCGTCGTCACCAGCGCTGTCATCCTCGTCGCTCTGATCTTCTTCCCCGAGATCGCGCTCTGGTTGCCCGAGACCTCCGCCGCGGAGTGACCAGGTCACTGCCAGCGGATCACGGGCCACCCGCCACGGCCCGGTTACACCAGCCACGCAGCCACCACCAGACAAACCCGAGACAAAACCGAGGCAAACCCCAGGAGTCACCATGCAGCGGACCATCTTCACCCGAGAGCAGGACGAGTTCCGCCAGTTGGTGCGCGACTTCATCACCAAGGAGGTGGCCCCGCACCGTGAGGAGTGGGACGAGCACGGACGCCCACCGCGCGAGTTCTTCCACAAGCTCGGAGAGCTCGGCATCCTCGGCATCCAGGTCCCCGAGGAGTTCGGCGGCGGCGGCGAGACTAGCTTCAAGTACAGCGCGATCATCTTCGAGGAGGTCGCCCGCGCCGGCGTGTCCTTCGGCTCCTATACGGTGCACTGCTGCCTCATCCTGCCGTACCTCCTCGAGTACGGGACCCCGGAGCAGAAACGGCGCTGGCTGCCGGTCTTCGCCTCCGGCGAGTTGATGACCGCCATCGCGATGACCGAGCCCGGCACCGGGTCGGACCTGGCGAACATCGCCACGACCGCCAAGCTCAGCACCGACGGCACCCACTATGTCGTCAACGGTTCCAAGACGTTCATCACCGGCGGCGTCACCGCCGACATGATCCTCACGGTCTGCCGCACCTCACCGTTCGACCCTGACAACCGCCGTCACGGCCTGTCGATCCTCTGCGTCCCCACCGACGCCGACGGCTTCTCGGTGGGCCGCAAACTCGACAAGATCGGCCTACGCCAGCAGGACACCGCCGAACTGTCGTACACCGACGTCAAGGTGCCCGTGGAGAACCTGCTCGGGGAGAAGGACGCGGCGTTCTCCTACCTCACCCACAACCTCCCGCAGGAACGCCTGAGCATCGCGCTCAACGCGGTCGCCCAATCCGAGGCGGCGCTGCGACTGGCCACCGACTACACGCGTGAGCGCGTCGTCTTTGGCAAGCCCGTCTCCTCCTTCCAGAACACCAAGTTCGTGCTGGCCGAGTGCGCGACAGAGGTCGAGGTGGCCCGCGTGTACGTGGACCACTGCCTGGAACTGCTCGACCGGGGCGAGCTCACCGTCGCGGACGCCGCCAAGGCCAAGCTCCACGCCACCGAGATGGCCGCCCGCGTGATCGACCGGTGCCTGCAGCTGCACGGCGGGTACGGCTACATCACCGAATACCCCATCGCCCGCCTCTACACGGACACCCGCGTCTCCCGGATCTACGGCGGCACCAGTGAGGTCATGAAGACGATCATCGCCAAGAGCCTCGGGCTCTGACGGTCAGGGGGACTCTCACGTGTATCCAGGAAGATTCGCCATCACCCACCCGGACAAGCCGGCCGTCATCGAGGACGCCACCGGCCGCGTGGTCACCTACTCCGAGCTCGAGGCCCGTTCGGTACGGTTCGCCAACTGGCTCCTGGCCCGGGGGCTGCGGCCGGGCGACCACATCGCGGCGCTCTCTGTCAACGACGCCACGGTATTCGAGCTGTACTGGGGCGCGATGCGCTGCGGCCTGTACTTCACGATGGTCAACACCCACCTGGCCACCGACGAGGTCGCCTACATCGTCGCGGACAGCGGCGCCCGGGTGCTGGTCGTCTCGGGCGCCCTCGCCGAACTCGGTGAGTCGATCGTCGACCAGACGCCGCACGTCGAGCACCGGCTCGCGTTCGCCGGCGAGGTCCCCGGCCACCTCGACTACACGACCACCATGGCGGAGATGTCCACCACCCCGCCGGCGGACCAGCCGCGCGGGGCGGACATGCTCTACTCCTCGGGCACCACCGGCCGCCCCAAGGGCATCAAACCCGCGCTCGACGGTGCCCAGGTGGGCGACGAGCCGGGCCCGTCACTCGTGGCGCGCATGAAGCGCAACTACGGGTTCGACGACGACACCGTCTACATGTCCCCGGCCCCGATCTACCACGCCGCTCCACTGCGGTACGCCACGGGAACGCAGGCCCACGGCGGCACGGTGATCCTCATGGACCGCTTCGACCCGGAACACTGCCTGGCCGGGATCGAGAAGTACGGGGTCACGCACAGCCAGTGGGTCCCGACCCACTTCATCCGGATGCTCCGCCTGCCGCAGGAGGTGCGCGAGTCTTACGACGTGTCGTCGATGCGGGTCGCGATCCACGCCGCCGCCCCGTGCCCGGTGGAGATCAAGAAGGCCATGCTCGACTGGTGGGGGCCGGTGATCTACGAGTACTACTCGTCCACGGAGTCCAACGGCGCCACCACGATCTCCCCGGACGAATGGCTGCGCAAACCCGGCAGCGTCGGACGTGTCGGACAGGGCTCCTCGGGCATCGTCCACATCTGCGACGAGTTGGGCGCGGAACTGCCCGCCGGTGAGGACGGGTGGATCTACTTCGAGCGCGACGACTACTCGTTCGAGTACCACAACGATCCCGGGAAGACCGCGGAGACCAGGCACCCCGACCACCAGAACTGGACCACGCTCGGCGACATCGGTCACCTCGACGAGGACGGCTACCTGTACCTGACCGACCGGGCCAAGTTCACCATCATCTCGGGCGGGGTCAACATCTACCCGCAGGAGATCGAGAACTGCATCGCCGTACACCCGGACGTCATCGACGTCGCGGTGATCGGCGTCCCGGACGAGGTGATGGGACAGTCCGTTAAGGCGGTGGTCCAACTCGTCCCGGGCGTCGAGCCGTCCGAAGCGACCGCCGAGCGGATCAAACAGCACTGCCTCGACCGGATCGCACGCTACAAGTGCCCCCGCACCGTGGCGTTCACCGAGGTCATCCCCCGCACTCAGACGGGGAAGCTGGTCAAGGGCCGACTCGACACCTCGGTCTGACCCACCAGAGCAGACGCCACCGCGCCACCCGCCCCGCATCTCACCCGAATCGGAGAATCCGTGCACAACGCAGTCATCATCGACGCCGTCCGCTCCCCCATGGGGAAAGGCAAGCCGGGCGGTGCCCTCGCCGACCTGCACCCCGTCGACCTCCTCGCCCAGCTACTCTCCGGACTCGTCGACCGGACCGGCCTCGACACCGCCCTGGTCGACGACGTCATCGTCGGCGTGGTCAGCCAGGTCGGCGAACAATCCGGCACAGTCGGCCGCCAGGCCGCCCTCGCCGCGGGGTTCCCCCAGCACGTGCCCGGCGTCACCGTCGAACGCAAGTGTGGCTCGAGCCAGCAGGCCGTCGACTTCGCCGTCCAAGGTGTGGTCGCCGGTGCCTACGACGTGGTGATCGCCGCCGGCCTCGAGTCCATGAGCCGCATCCCGATGGGCGTCAACCGGCTCGACCAGGATCCCCACGGACCGCTCGTCCACGCCCGCTACCCGAACCTGACCAACCAGGGCGTGGCCGCCGAACTCGTGGCCGGCAAGTGGGACCTGTCCCGTGAGCAGCTGGACGAGTACTCGGCGCGCTCCCACGACCGCGCGGACGCCGCACGGTCGAGTGGATGGTTCGACGAAGAGATCGTGCCCGTGACCACCCCGGCGGGACTCGTGGACCGCGACGAGTCGATCCGACCGGGCACCACCGCCGAGAGGCTGGCCGACCTGCGTACGGCGTTCGACACCGAGGCCGCACGGGCCGAGCGGCCAGAGATCGACTGGAAGGTCACCGCCGGCAACTCCTCGCAGATCACCGACGGCGCCGCGGCGATGCTCATCATGAACGAGGACGTCGCGCGCTCACTGGGCCTGACGCCGATCGCGCGGATCGTGGCCTCCGCCGTCGTCGCCGACGACCCGGTCCTCATGCTCACCGGCCCGATCCCCGCCACCCGCAAGGTCCTCGACCGCGCCGGGATGACCATCGCGGACCTCGACACTTACGAGGTCAACGAGGCCTTCGCGTCCGTGCCGCTGGCCTGGCGGGACGAGATGGGCGCCGACGACGACAAGCTCAACCCCGTCGGCGGCGCGGTGGCTCTGGGCCACCCGCTCGGCGCATCGGGTGTGCGCATCATGACCACGATGATCCACCACCTGCGCCGCACCGGCGGCCGCTTCGGACTCCAGACGATGTGCGAAGCCGGCGGGATGGCCAACGCGACCGTAGTAGAGGCCCTCTGACCCCCTCTCTCGTCCGAGAGATCCCCCTCCAGAAAGGCACAATCCATGGATCTGACAAACGCCAGCGCACTGGTGACCGGCGGCGCCTCCGGACTGGGTCGGGCGACCGTGGCCCGGTTCGTCGACGCCGGTGTCCCCACCGTCCTGGTGGACCTGCCGTCCTCGAACGGGCAGCAGGTTGCCGAGGAGTTCGGTGACCTCGTCACCTTCGCCCCCGCCGACGTCGCCGATCCCGAGGAGATCACCGCGGCTGTCCGGGCTGCGGCGGACCGCGCTCCCCTGCGCGCGGTCGTGCACTGTGCGGGCATCGGCCGGACCGTCCGGGTGGTGGACCGCGAGGGCGAGCCGGGCTCGCTGGAGGACTTCGAGCTGGTCGTGCGGGTGAACCTCCTGGGTTCGTTCAACGTCCTGCGGATCGCCGCGGCCGAGATGGCCGAGAACGATCCCGTCGACGGTGAGCGCGGCGTGGTCGTCATGACCGCCTCCGTGGCCGCGTGGGAGGGACAGATCGGCCAGATGCCCTACTCCGCGTCCAAGGCCGGCATCGTCGGGATGACGATCGTCGCCGCGCGGGACCTGGCCCGCCGCCAGATCCGCGTCAACACGATCGCCCCCGGCATCTTCGAGACGCCGATCTTCGATCGCCATCCGGCCGAGCTGGTCGAGGGCCTGGCCGCACAGATCCCGCATCCCTCGCGGCTCGGTCGGCCTGACGAGTACGCCAAGCTCGCGCTGCACGTGGTGGACAACGCCATGATCAACGGCGAGACCATCCGCATCGACGGCGCGATCCGGATGGCGCCCAAGTGAACATCGAGACGGCCGACCGTGTGCACGTGGAGGAGATCAACGGCGTGATGGTGGTGACGCTCGACCGCCAGCACGCCCGCAACGCCATCAACCGGGCGACGTCGGAGGCGGTCGCCGCGGCGATGGAGGAGCTGGACCGGCGGGACGACCTCTCCGCGGGCGTCATCACCGGTGCCGGGCCGGTGTTCTGCGCCGGGATGGATCTCAAGGCTTTCCTCGCCGGCGAGGACGTGTCGCTACCGGGCCGCGGTTTCGCCGGGTTCGTGGAGCAACCTCCGGCTAAGCCACTCATCGCCGCGGTCGAGGGTCCGGCGCTCGGGGGTGGGTTCGAGATCGTCCTGGCCTGCGACCTCGTGGTCGCGTCCGAGACCGCGCGATTCGGACTTCCCGAGGTCAAACGGGGTCTGCTCGCGGGGGCCGGCGGACTCATGCGTCTGCCGCGGCGGGTGCCGTATCAACTGGCCATGGAGATGGCGTTGACCGGCGAGCCCGTCGACGCCGGGACCGCCCGCGCGGCCGGGCTGATCAATCGCCTAGTCCCCGCAGGCGGCGCCCGCGACGCGGCAGTGGAGCTCGCCTCCGCGATCGCCGCCAACGCCCCACTCGCCGTGCGGGCGTCCAAGGAGATCATGACCGGGTCCCGCGAATGGACCTCCGAGGAGGAATTCGGAAAGATGAGGGGGATATTCCTACCGGTGAGGTCCTCCGACGACGCCCGCGAGGGAGCGTTGGCATTCAAGGAGAAGCGCCGACCCCGGTGGACGGGCAACTGAGGAGACCGAAGATGACCAGCGGCACGGTGCAGAGTGACCTGTTGGCTGTCGCACGCCGCGAGTTCGTGGAACACGGTTACGGCGGAGCGTCCATCCGCTCGATCGCCCAGAAGACCGGGGTGAGCCTGTCGGCGATGTATTACCACTACGCCAGCAAGCAGGAACTGCTCGCGGCGATGCTCAATGTCGGGATGGACTCATTTGAGCAGCGGGTGGTCGACGAGTTCCAGGCGAAGGATCCGACCCCCACCGGTCGACTGCTGGGGTACGTCGCCTCACTGGTCCGGTTCCGCACCCTCGAGCAGGAGCAGTCCCAGCTGGTCCAGACTGAAACCCGGAACCTTGAACCAGCATCCCTCTCCGCGTACCGCGAGCGGCAACGGCAGTC
>NZ_JAALEC010000442.1:0-2246 GCF_014145205.1 Dietzia sp. DQ11-44 | reverse complement strand
TGAGCCGCTGCGACAGGCGCTCGCGGACGGCGTCGCCAGCGGAGAATTCCGCACACCGTTCCCGGAGGACTCGTACCGGTCGATCCTGGGCATGTGTAACGCGATCGCCCACTGGTACGAGCCGGGCGGCGACCTCCTGGTCGAGGAGATCGTGCACCGATACCAGGAGCTCGCACTGCGCGTGGTCTACCACCGCGACGTCGCCTCCCCGGAAACAGACCCCGGGACCTGACCCCTCCGATCCCGGGACCTGATCCCGCCGGCATCCGGGGACGAATGCCCCGGCTGTCAGTCGGGGTTGCGGGCCTGCTCCGCCTGGGCCTCGCGGCGGACGTCGGCGGCGTCGTCGATGGTCTTCTGACGCTTCTCCTCGGCCTTGTCGCTGGCGCTGGTGTCACGCGGCGGGAGCTGGATGGTCTCCTCGGCGTGCAGTCCGGCCTGCAGCTCGCGGGCCCGCTCCACCTCGGCGTCGACCTCGGCCCCGAACAGCAGCGCGTTGTTGGTGATCCAGAGCCAGAGCAGGAAGATGATGACTCCGGCCAGCGAGCCGTAGGTGGCGTTGTAGCTGGAGAAGTTGGACACGTAGAACACGAACCCCGCCGTGGCGACCGCCCAGACCACCAACGCCACGATCGCGCCGACGGAGACCCACCGGAACTTGGGTTGCTTGACGTTGGGCGAGAACCCGTAGAGCACGGCCAGGATCACGACGACGACGAGGATCAGCGCCGGCCACTTGGCGATGCCCCACACGGTCACGGCGGTCTCGCCGAGGCCCACGAGGTCACCCACCCAGGCGGCGATCGGCCCACTGACGACCAGCATGAGCCCGGCCAGGCAGACCAGGAGGAGGAGCACCGCGGTCAACAGCACCATGGCGGGCTTGAGCTTCCAGAAGGGGCGACCCTCCTCGACCTCGTAGATACGGTTCATGGCCCGCCCGAAGGCGCCCACGTAGCCCGAGGCCGTCCATAGCGCGCCCAGCAGGCCGGTGACGAGGGCGAGTCCGGCGGCGGGGGTGTTGACCAGCGATTCGATGGGACCCCGTAGTGCAGCCAGTGTCTCCTCCGGGGCGGCCCCCTCGAACAACTCCATCACAGCGTTGACGGTCTCCTGCCCCTGCCCGAACACGCCGAGCAACGAGACCACCGCCAACAGTGCCGGGAAGATCGAGAGCACCGCGAAATAGGTCAGCGCGGCGGCCAGGTCCGTGCACTTGTCCTTGGAGAACTCGGCGGCGGCACGCGTGAGACCGATCTTCCAGGTCCCGGCCTTCAGTGAGGTCGGCGAGTCGGGCTTCCCCGAATCCGGGTCGGCGTCCGGGTCGGGCTTGTCGGTGATGTCGCGGCTGCTGTTCGGGCTCATGGAAATGACTGTCCCACCGGAGGCCCGCTCGCGCATCCTGTGGGGTCGATCTCCCCGGGGCGGAATCAGGCATCATGTGCGTTACCCTCCTGGGTGTCACATCACCAAAGAGTCACTTCACCTGTGTCGCAGCACTCGCGACCCCGACCCCCACAGGAGCACCCCATGAGCCTGCCCAACGCCATCCTCCGCGGAGTCACCGGCGCGTTCGTCCTCAACTCGGGACTGTCCAAGCGCAACCTGCCCACCGAGGCGGCCCAGGGCCTACAGGGATTCGCCGCCACCGGCGTCCCGCAGGTCACCAAGCTGGAGCCGGACACGTTCGGCAAGTTCGTCGCCTACTCCGAGATCGGGATCGGCGCGGCACTGCTCACGCCCGTGGTCTCGCCGCGCCTCGCGGGCGCCGCGCTCGGCACCTTCTCCGCCGGCCTGCTGGCGATGTACTTCCGCAACCCCTCGATGACCGAGTCCGACGGCATCCGCCCCTCCCAGGAGGGCATGAGCCTGGCCAAGGACGCGTTCATGGCCGCCATTGCCGGAGCCCTGGTCACGAGCAGGTGATCCGCCCCGGGGCCTGACCCCTCAGGCCGAGGCGATGGCCTCCAGGATCGCCTCGGCCAGGTCCGCGCGGCACACCACAAGATCCGGCAGGTAGGTCTCGGCCACGTTGTACTCCAACGGGGAACCGTCCACGCGCACCGCGACGAACCCCCTGGCCAGGGCCACCCCGGCCGGTGCGGCCGAGTCCCACTGGTACTGGCCACCGGCGTGGATGTAGGCGTCCGCCTCCCCGCGCACCACGGCCGCGGCCTTGGCCCCGGCCGAACCGAGTGGCACCAGGTCCCCGCCGACGGACTCGGCCACCGCCTCGGCGAACGCCG
>NZ_JAALEC010000441.1:0-1698 GCF_014145205.1 Dietzia sp. DQ11-44 | reverse complement strand
GCGGGTCCCGTCGACCGTGCGCGGGAGCCGGGGCCGGGACTCGGCTGACGGGACACCGACCAGCCCGCGGCCGCAAGCGACGGCCCGGCCGGTAACCCGCCGGGTAGGGTCGAATGATGACACCGTCCGACCGCCTCTCATCCCTGGAGCAGCACGTGGCACGCAGCGCCGAGTCCGTCCGAGCCGTCATCAAGGCCTACGATGTCCGCGGCGTCGTGGGCGAGCAGATCGACGAGGACTTCGTCCGCGAGGTGGGTGCGTCGTTCGCCCGTCTGATGCGGTCCGAGGGGTCGGAGACCGTGGTGGTCGGCCATGACATGCGGGACTCCTCCCCGTCGTTGTCCCGGGCGTTCGGCGACGGCGTCACCTCCCAGGGGCTGGACGTGGTGACGATCGGCCTCGCGTCGACCGACCAGCTCTACTACGCCTCGGGACTGCTCGACTGCCCGGGCGCCATGTTCACCGCCAGCCACAACCCGGCCCGGTACAACGGCATCAAGCTGTGCCGTGCGGGTGCCAAGCCGGTCGGCCAGGAGTCCGGACTCCGGACGATCGCCGACGAGGTCGTCGCGGGGGTCCCCGCCCACGACGGTGAGGCCGGGACGGTCTCCGAGCGTGACGTCCTCGACGGCTACGGTGCGTACCTCCGCGAGCTGGTCGACCTGTCGGGCATCCGTCAGCTCAAGGTGGCGGTCGACGCCGGGAACGGGATGGGCGGCCACACCGTGCCCGCGGTCCTCAGCGGACTGCCGCTGGAGATCGTCCCGCTGTACTTCGAGCTCGACGGCAACTTCCCCAATCACGAGGCCAACCCCCTCGAACCGGCCAACCTGGTCGACCTCCAGGCGCTGGTGCGGGAGAGCGGGGCGGACATCGGACTCGCCTTCGACGGCGACGCCGACCGCTGCTTCGTGGTGGACGAGCGGGGTGAGCCCGTCGCCCCGTCGGCCATCACGGCGCTGGTGGCCGGGCGCGAGCTCGACAAGGAACCCGGCGCCTCGATCATCTACAACCTGATCACCTCCCGGGCCGTCCCCGAACTGGTCGAGGAGAAGGGCGGCGTCGCGGTCCGTACCCGCGTCGGCCACAGCTTCATCAAGGCCCAGATGGCGGACACCGGTGCGATCTTCGGCGGCGAGCACTCGGCGCACTACTACTTCCGTGACTTCTGGGGCGCCGACTCGGGGATGCTCGCCGCGATGCACACCCTCGCCGCCCTCGGGGAGCAGGACGCCCCGCTGTCCCAGGTGATGGCCGAGTACACCAGGTACGCGGCGTCCGGGGAGATCAACTCGACGCTGGACTCCGCGGAGGCGCAGGTGGCCCGGATGGAGGAGGTCATCGACGCGTTCTCCGGCCGGGCCGTGTCGGTGGACCGACTCGACGGCGTGACCGTCGACCTCGGTGACGGCGCGTGGTTCAACCTGCGGGCCTCCAACACCGAACCGCTGCTGCGCCTCAACGCGGAGGCGCCCACCAGGGAGGACGTCGCCGCGGTGGTCGACGAGGTCCTCGCGATCGTCCGTGCCTGACCTGACCAGCGACACCGGGGCCGGCCGGGTGGACCTGGACGACGCCGAGGCCCTGCGCTCCTCCGACGCCACCGGGGCCCTGCTCCACGCGTCGATGGCCGGGGCCCAGCTCCGATCGGTCGCGACGGCCGTCGACTCGGGGGCGCTGGACGGCCTCACCGGGTTC
>NZ_JAALEC010000440.1:0-5293 GCF_014145205.1 Dietzia sp. DQ11-44 | reverse complement strand
CGGCACGCCCGCCGGGCCCGCGGCGGCGCTGCCACAGAAGGTGCCCGGCGTCCGGGACGCCACCTCCGTGGCGGCGGTCGGTGGAGCGGTCCTCGCCACCCACTCCGACGGATCCGTGACCGCATGGGGCGACTCGTTCATCGCGAGCGGGGGCCACCGCGGAGCCGAGCGTCAGCAGCCCACCCCGGGCCCGGTCCCCAAGGTCGAGAACGTGATCGAGGTGGCCGACGGGCAACTCAACGTCCTCGCCCTGCGCTCCGACGGCAGGGTGCAGGGGTGGGGGATCAATCTCACCCAGGTGATCGGCGAGCCGGACGGGACGCTGGTCCGCACGATCCGGGACGTCCCCGGTGCCGTCAGCGTGGCCAACCCGGGAGGGGCCGCCGTCATCGCCACCAGCACCGGAGAGGTGTGCGCGTGGGGCAACAACGTCCACGGACTGCTGGGCGTCGAACCGCGTGGAGGTCAGAGCCCGCGGGCGGTCAGGATCGAGGGGCTGACCGACATCGTCCAGGTGGCCGGCGGAAACGATTTCGCGCTCGCGCGGGATGCCGACGGGCACGTCTGGGCGTGGGGACGCACCGTCTCCGGGATGCTCGGCGACGGGGACTCCGAGGACACCTCCACCGCCTCGCCGCAGCAGGTGGTCGGCGTGGCGCCGATGGAGTGGATCGGCGCCTCAGGTGCCTCGTCGTACGGGATCGACCGGACGGGAAACCTGTGGGCCTGGGGCGGCGGCCTCCGGGCTGCCCCGTACGCCGGCGAGGACCGGCGCCCCTACCGCGTTCCGCTGCCGGGGCCCGCCCAGTCGGTGTCCGGCGGGGTCGTCCTGCTCGGACCGGACGGCTGACCGGCGACCGGGCGGCCGACCGACAGGGCGCCCGGACACGGCTCCGGTCCCGCGTGCCCGCACGGTGCATGAGAGAACACCGGCACCTCCGGTGCCGGTGTTCGTGAGATCAACTCATCCCGGTTCTGGTGCCCGACCGCCGGGCGGCCGAGCACCCCCGGGGGGTGCGATCACAACCGCGGAACGTCGTTCTACTTCCGCGGAATGCTGTTCTTCCGCAGCGCCAGGCGGCTTCCCGCCCAGTCCCCCAGGGCCGCGGTGCGGGTCTGGAGCATCCCGGCGGTCTGGGCCGACTCGGCGATGACCGAGGGCTCCACGTGGCCGTCGTTCCCCGTCTTGGGGGTGAGGACCCACACGGAACCCTCCTCCGCCAACGGGGTCACGACGTCCATGAGCCTGTCCACCAGGTCGCCGTCGCCGTCGCGCCACCAGAGCAGTACCGCGTCGACGATCTCGTCCGTGTCCTCCTCCAGCAGCTCCGACCCGACGGCGTCCTCGACGGCCTCACTGATCGACTCGTCACAGTCGGAATCCCATCCGACCTCCTGAACGAGCATGTCCTTCGTCAGTTCGAGCTGACCAGCAATCTGATCCGCCCCGTCCTGCTGGTTCGCCGCGGCGACCACCGTGGTGTTCCTCCCTCGTATCCGACTTCGTTCGTCTTGGTCTTTCGCTGACACGGAACACTACCCGCGCACCCTCCCACGGGAAACGACTACCGCCTATTTGGGCGGTCAGAGCGCAGCCCCGTGTCGCGCATCACGCTTTGGGGCACAATCAGAGGAAGTCATGGGCCGACGACGGCCCGTGGCCGGTCGACCTCGCCATCCGCCACACACCCGCGGCGCGTGCGGTCGACCGGACACTGCACCCCGACATGTGTGGTGACCCCACCGGGTCGCCGCTGTACGTATCGCAGAAGTGAGGACGAGACGCATGACCGAGACCGTAGGCACCCGAGATGGTTCCGCACCCACCAACGTGCCGGTCCTCCGGGAGGGGGTCGCGTCCTATCTCGCGGACTCGGACCCCGAGGAGACGCAGGAGTGGATGGACTCCCTCGACGGCATGCTCGCGGAGGCGGGCCCCGAGCGGGCGCGCTACCTCATGCTCAGGCTCCTCGAGCGCGCCTCCAAGCAGCGGGTTCCCCTTCCGGCTCTCACCTCATCGGACTACGTCAACACGATCCCCACCAGCCTCGAACCCGAGTTCCCGGGCGACGAGTCGGTGGAGCGCACCTACCGGCGCTGGATCCGCTGGAACGCGGCCATCATGGTCCACCGCGCCCAGCGGCCCGGCATCGGTGTGGGCGGCCACATCTCCACCTACGCGGGCGCGGCCCCGCTGTACGAGGTCGGCTACAACCACTTCTTCCGCGGCAAGGACCACCCCGGGGGTGGTGACCACATCTTCTTCCAGGGGCACGCCTCACCCGGCATGTACGCACGCGCCTACCTCGAGGGTCGCCTCCGCGAGCACGACCTCGACGGGTTCCGGCAGGAGAAGAGCCACCCCGGACGCTCACTTCCCTCCTACCCCCATCCCCGCTGCCTACCCGAGTTCTGGGAGTTCCCCACGGTGTCGATGGGCCTCGGGCCCATGAACGCCATCTATCAGGCGCGGTTCAACCGCTACCTGCACAACCGCGGGATCAAAGACACCTCCCAGCAGCACGTGTGGGCGTTCCTCGGCGACGGTGAGATGGACGAGGTCGACTCGCGCGGAGCCCTGCAGGTGGCCGCGAACGACGCGCTCGACAACCTGACCTTCGTCATCAACTGCAACCTCCAGCGCCTCGACGGCCCGGTCCGCGGCAACGGGCAGATCGTCCAGGAGCTGGAGTCGTACTTCAGGGGCGCCGGATGGAACGTCATCAAGGTCGTGTGGGGCCGCGAGTGGGACGCGCTGTTCGAGAAGGACACCGAGGGCGCGCTCGTCTCCCTCATGAACTCCGTCTCGGACGGTGATTACCAGACGTTCCGCGCCAATGACGGCGCCTGGATCCGCGAGCACTTCTTCGGTCGTGACCCCCGCACGGCCAAGCTCGTCGAGGACATGACCGACGACGAGATCTGGGCCCTCCGCCGCGGCGGGCACGACTACCGGAAGATCCACGCCGCCTACAAGGCGTCGCTCGAGCACACCGGTCAGCCCACGGTGATCCTCGCGCACACGGTCAAGGGTTTCGGTCTGGGCCAGAACTTCGAGGGACGCAACGCCGCGCACCAGATGAAGAAGCTGACGCTGGACGACCTCAAGCTGTTCCGCGACAAGCAGCTCATCCCCATCACGGACGAGGAACTGGAGGCCGACCCGACGCTGCCCCCGTACTACAACCCGGGGCCCAACTCGCCGGAGATCCGCTACATGCTCGAGCGGAGGAACGCGCTGGGCGGGCACGTGCCCGAGCGGCGCCAGACCTTCACCCCGCTCTCCGTCCCGGACATCGATTCCCTGGCCTCGCTCCGCAAGGGTTCGGGAAAGCAGTCGGTCGCCACCACGATGGCCCTGGTCCGCACCTGCAAGGAGCTCATGCGGGACGAGTCGCTACGCGATCGTCTGGTCCCGATCATCCCGGACGAGGCGCGGACCTTCGGGATGGACTCGTGGTTCCCCACCCTGAAGATCTACAACCCGCACGGGCAGAACTACACCTCCGTCGACCACGACCTCATGCTCAGCTACAAGGAGTCCAAGACGGGCCAGATCATGCACGAGGGGATCAGCGAGGCCGGGTCGGTGGCCGAGTTCACCGCCGCCGGCACCGCGTATGCGACCCACGGTGAGCCCATGATCCCGCTGTACATCTTCTACTCGATGTTCGGTTTCCAGCGCACCGGCGACGCCATCTGGGCGGCCTCCGACCAGCTCGCCCGCGGGTTCCTGCTCGGCGCCACCGCCGGCCGAACCACCCTCACCGGTGAGGGGCTGCAGCACATGGACGGCCATTCACCGCTTCTCGCCGCCACCAACCCGGGGATCATCTCGTACGACCCCGCATGGGGTTTCGAGCTCGCCCACATCATGCGCGCGGGGATCGAGCGGATGTACGGGCCGGGCGCCGCCCATGAGAACGACACCGACGGGATCGACCGCAACGTGTCGTACTACATCACCCTCTACAACGAGCCCGTCCCGCAGCCGCCGGAGCCCGAGGATCTGGACTCCGACGCCCTGCTCCGGGGCTTGTACCTCTTCCGCAAGGCCGAGAAGGGCGCGCACAAGGCCTCGATCCTCGCCTCGGGTGTCGCGATGTACGCGGCCGCCGAAGCCCAGAAGACCCTGGCCGAGCGGTGGGACGTGGCCGCCGATCTCTGGTCGGCCACCTCGTGGAACGAACTGGCACGGGACGGTTACGAGTGTGAACGCCACGAGCTCCGACACCCGGATCAGCATGCCCGGACCCCGTTCGTCACCGCATCTCTCGAAGGCAGCGAGGGACCGAAGGTCGCCGTGAGCGATTACCAGAAGGCGGTGCCGGACCAGATCCGCGGATGGGTCCCCGGTGACTTCACCGTCCTGGGCACCGACGGATTCGGGTTCTCCGACACCCGACCGGCTGCGCGTCGCTTCTTCAACACCGACGCCGAATCGATCATCGTCGCGGTCCTCGCCGGGCTGGTCCGCGAGGGCAGCCTCGAGAAGCGCACCCTGCTCGAGGCGGCCCGCCTGTACAAGATCGACGACGTCATGGCGGCGCCCGAGCCCACGACGGATCCCGGGGTGGCGTGACCGAGACGACCGGACCCGCGGCGGGGGCCGGGCCACAGACCGTACAGCCGTCACGGCGCCGATCCGCGAGGGCTCCGGATCAGCGACCGGTCTCGGATGCGCTACTCAAGCGCATCACCCGGTACTCGGGGACCCTGTCGACGGAAGCGGTCCGGTCCCTCGAGGAGGACCTGCCGTTCTTCGCCGGGCTGTCCGCCGACCAACGGGCGGAGATCCAGCTGATCATCCAGAGCGCCGTGCGCGACTTCGTCACCTGGATGCGCAACCCCGAGGCCCCGCACACCGACACGATCGCGGGGTTCAAGCTTCTACCCAAGGGCCTCGGTCAGGGCCTGTCCCTGCAGGAGACCGTGCAGCTCGTCCGCTCCACGTGCGAGTACTTCGAGCTGGTCATGCCGCGGATCACCCACAACGAGCGCCAGCGCGGGCTCATGATCGCGGCGGTGCTGAAATTCGGTCGCGAGCTCGGCTTCACCGCTGCCTCGGTGTACGCGGCCGCCGCCGAGCACCGGGGCGCCTGGGACACCCGCATGGAGGCGATGCTGGTCGACGCCGTCGTCCGCGGGGACCGGCACGCCGATCTCGCCTCCGGGGCCTCGGCGCTCAACTGGGATCCGACCACCGCTGCCACCGTCATCGTGGGGCGCCCCAGGGCGGATCTGGGGCTGGCGTCCGTGCCCGCCACGCACAAGGCCGCCGTCGCGGCGGGCA
>NZ_JAALEC010000439.1:0-2670 GCF_014145205.1 Dietzia sp. DQ11-44 | reverse complement strand
TCCCGGGGCCGTCCGGGGTCCCGGGGGCGTGCCGCCGGGCGATCACGAAGGTCGGGGAGGTCACCCGGCCGCGGACACCGAGGCCGGCGGCGATCCCTGTGGTGAGGGCGGTCTTCCCGGCGCCGAGTGGCCCGTCGAGCACCACGACGTCACCGGCCCGGAGCAGCCCCGCCAGTTCGACGCCGAGCGCACGGGTGTCGTCCACCGTCGGCAGTGTCCGCTCCCCCGGGACCCCGATCGTCACGACGCCGCGCTACGGCGCGCCGACGGGCCGCTGCGGGACGACGGGCCACTGCGGGAGGACGGGCCGCTGCGGGAGGACGACCCGGTGCCCCTCGACGATCCTGAGCCACTCGACGATCCGGTGCCCTTCGACGATTCGGTGCCGCTCGACTTCTCCCGCGTGCGTGCGCGCCACTCGACGATGGCGTCCGCGATGAGGTCGCCGAGGACCTCCGACACGTGCGCGGGCTCCTCCAACATCACCATGTGCCCCGCTCCGGGGACCACCACGAACTCGGCGTCCGGCAGCGCCTCGGCGATGTCCACCGAGCGGTCGAGGGGGGTGAGCAGGTCGCGGTCCCCGCACAACACCGTGGTGCGCACGTCGCGGAGCACGGGCACGGCCGCGGACTCGTCGTGCTGGGTGAGGGTCTCGAAGAAGTTCGCGATCGTCAGGACGTCCGTCGAGGCGATGAGCTTGTCCACGAACCTGGCGACGGTCGGGCTCATCTTGGCCGGGTCGCCGAACGAGCCGCCGTAGATGAACGGCGAGATGATCGCCCCGAGGGCCCTGCGGCTGCTGGTGAACACCGCGGGCGTGCGGCCGGCGAGGCCCACGAATCTGCTGACGGCCCTGCTGTCGAGCACGGCACCCAGGCCCGACTCCGACAGTTCCGCCATCGCCGTGGCGACCAGCCCCACGCCGAGCACGCGCTCGCGGACCGCGTCCTCGTGGCGGACGGCGTAGCCGAGGACCGTCATGCCCCCCATGGAGTGGCCGATCGCCACGATCGGGCCGGTCGGCGCCGTGGCGGAGATCACCGAGTTGAGGTCGGACGCCAGCTGGGCGATGGTCGAGTTGTCGCGCGAGCTCTTGCCGCTGAGTCCGTGACCGCGCTGATCGTAGAAGACCAGGCGGACCTCGGAGCCGAATCGGTCCTGGAGGTGCCGGCGCTGGAAGTGCCAGGAGTCCATCGACAGCGTGTACCCGTGGGCGAACACCACGGTCATCGGCGCATCGGTCGGTCCGGCCTCCCGCACCGCGAGCGGGACACCGTCCGAGGCGGCGACCATCGAACCCCGGTCGACCCCGAGCTCCCACATGTCCTCGCCGGCCCACGGGTCACTTGCCCGGCGTCCCGGGAGGAGCGTGCCCACGGATCCGATCGTCGCGGCGCCGAGGGCGCTCAGACCCGCGGCGAGACCGCCCGGGGCCCGGATCTGCTCCTCGACGGACTCGGCGTCCCCGGTCTCCCCGCCCACCAGTTCGGGTGACCGGACCTCGACGGGATCCCCCGCAGCGGACCGGGAAGGGCGCCGGGGCCACCGGAGCCGGGGCATCGACCTCCGGCGCCCGGGCGAGTCGTCTTCTCCACTCATAGCGAACCCTCCCTCTGCCCGCCGCTGGCGTGGCGGGCCCCGAGAACGTGCTGGCGCACCGCTCGGCCTCGGACGGCTGTGACGACCTCGTAGTGGATGGTCCCGAGGGTGCGGGCCCACTCGGCGGCGGTGGGGCCCCCGTCGGAGCCGGTACCGAACAGGACGGCGGTGTCCCCCGCGCGGACCGAGTCGCCCGGGTCCGGTCCCAGGTCGACGACGAACTGGTCCATGCAGACGCGGCCGACGTTCGGGTACCGGCGTCCGTGGATCGACACGTCGAGCCTGCCCGAGAGCAGTCGCCACACCCCGTCGGCGTACCCCGCCGCCACGAGGGCCACCGTGGTGTCCCGCGGGGCGTGCCACGTGTGCCCGTAGCTCACCCCCTGACCGGCGGCGATGCGCTTGACCATCAGGACCTCGGCGGAGAACGTCATGGCCGGGACCAGCTCCGCCTCGAGACCGTCGACCGGGTTGAGCCCGTAGAGGGCGATCCCGGGGCGGACCATCTCGAAGCCGTCGTCCGGGCGGGTCAGGGTGGCCGCGGAGTTGGCGTGGTGGTTGACCGGGCACCGCACCCCGCGGGCGCGGGCCTGCGCCACGCACGCGTGCAGACGGTCGACCTGCTGGTCGATCACCGGGTTGCCCGGATCGTCGGCGTGCGCGAAGTGCGCCATCAGCCCGGTCACCTCGATGAGGCCCTCGTCGGAGGCGGCGACCAGCCGGTCGAGCAGGGAGGGCCACTCGTCGAGGGTGATGCCGGAGCGGGCGAGCCCGGTGTCGATCTTGGGGGTCACCCTGGCGCGGCGGCCGGTACGCCGGGCGGCGTCGAGAACGGTGTCGAGGTGGCCCGGGCTCGGGATCGCCAGGTCCACATCCGCCTCGAGCGCCACGCCGACGTCGTCACCCACCCCGAACAACCAGGCCAGGATCTCGGCGTCGATGCCCGCGTCACGCAGCTGCACCGCCTCGGCGATCGTCGTGACGCCCAGCGCGTCCGCCCCACCGCGCAGCGCAGCGAGCGAGACCGGCACGGCGCCGTGGCCGTAGGCGTCCGCCTTCACCACCGCC
>NZ_JAALEC010000438.1:0-5336 GCF_014145205.1 Dietzia sp. DQ11-44 | reverse complement strand
CCGCTGTTGCTGCCCGCCGGACAGCCGGGAGGGACGCTCGTCGGCCCGGTCCGCCAGCCCCACCAACTCGAGGACCTCACGGACCCGGGCCGCCCGCTCGGCGCGGCTGCGCCACCGCGCCACGGGATCGACCGGTACGAGTCCGAACCCGACGTTCCGGGCCACGGACAGGTGCGGGAACAGGGCGCCCTGTTGGGGGACCAGTCCAATCCCGCGGTGCTGGGCGGGCAGTGGGTCCACGCGGCGGCCGTCGACGAGGATGCGTCCCGCCGAGACCGGGTGCAGCCCGGCGATCATGCGCAGCACGGTGGTCTTGCCCGACCCGGACGCACCGAGAACGGCCAGCGCCTCACCGGAGCCCACTGTCAGATCGAGGTCCCGGACGACGGTGGTGCCCCCGTACCCACCGGTCACGCCGCGGAGCTCGAGCACGCCGCCGGGGCGCTTCCTCACCGTCATGTGGCACCCACCTGAGTCTCCTCCGAACGGGCCGCGATGGCGGTCCGTGCCGGGACGCCTCGCCCGGACCCTCCCGCGCCCCACCCGAACGACCTGCCGAGGACCGCGGCGGGGATCACGGCCACGGCCACGAGCATCGCGGCATAGGGAGCGGCCTGGGAGTACGCCGCCACCTCGGTGTGGGCCCACATCGCGGAGGCCAGTGTCTCCGTCCCCGTGGGGCGCAGGAGAAGGGTCGCGGGCAGTTCCTTGGCCACGCTGAGGAACACCAGGCTGCCCCCCGCGAGGACACCCGGCATCGATAGTGGGGCGACGACGCGGAGGAAGGTCCGGAACCGGCCGGAGCCCAACGCTCCCGAGGCGTCCTCGAGCGCGGTCGGGATCGCGCCGATCGCGGACCGGACCACGCCCACGGCGAGCGGGAGGAACAGCACCACGTACCCGAACACGAGCATCGGCAACTGCTGGTACAGGCCGGGGACCAGCCGGATCCCCACGAACACCACGGCCAACCCGACCGTGATCCCGGGGAGCGCGAATCCGATCTGGGCGACCGCCTCGGTGGCCCGGGCGACCGGGCCGTTCGACCGGGCCGCGAGGATGCCGATGGGCAGGGCCAACACGATCGTCACGAGCGCGGCGATGCCCGACACCCCCGCGGTGGTGGCCGCCGCCGCGAGGACCGGTCCCCACGCCACGTCCACCTCGGCGGCGGCCCGCACCCACCGGACCAGCCCGACGAGCGGGGCGAGGACGCCACCGGTCAGGACGAATCCGACGACCACGAGCGCCGGCGTTCTGAACCGCCCGAGCGGGACCCGGTCGGGAAGGGAGTCCACACCGGCACCGACCCTGGCGACCTCGCCCCGTCGGGCCCGCCGCTCTCCCACCATCACCACCAGCGCCACCAGGATGAGCACGCAGGCCAGCACCGCCGCGGGCACCCGGTCGAACGAGGCGCGGTAGCTGTGGTAGATCCCGACGGTGAACGCCTCGTACCGCAGCATGGCCACGGCCCCGAAGTCGGACAGCGTGTACAGCGCCACCAGCAGCGCCCCCGCGGCGACCGCGGGCCGGATCTGACGCAACGTCACCCCGAGTACGGCCCTGACCGATCCGCGCCCCAGCGTCCGGGCCACCTCCTCCAGCCCGGGGTCCACGGCCCGCAGCGCCGCGGCCGCGGGGAGGAAGACGTACGGATAGCAGGAGATCGTCAACACGATGACGGAGCCGGGCAGGCCGAGGAACTGCGGGAAGTCCGCGACCCACAGGTAGCCGAGGACGTAGGAGGGCATCGCCAGTGGCACGCAGAGCAGTGCGCCGACCACCGGGGCCCCGGGGAGATCCGTCCTCACCGTCAACCACGCGAGCGCGACACCCACCACGACGCTGGCCGCGGTGACCAGGACCACCAGCACGACCGTGTTGACCAGCAGTTCGGCTGACCGACCGGACCGGACCACCTCGATGGCGTAGGCCGGGCCCCGTTCCCCCGCCCGGATGATCAGATAGACCAGCGGGATGAGGGCCGCGGAGCACGCCAGAGTGGCGGCCACCCCGAGGAGGGGGCGACCGCCACGCAGACGGGAACGGACGTCTATGACGGACCCGTCAGATCATGCCCACGCGCGTGAGCATCTGCTGGGTCTGCTCGAGCCCGTCGAGGTCCCCGAGGTCGATGTCGGGGCCTCCCAGGGTCTCGAGGGGGGGCAGGCCGACGGCCTCCGAGGTGATGCCCGGCACCACCGGGTACTCGCTGTCCTCCTCGAGGAAGTAGAGCTGGGCCTGCTCGCCGAGGAGTTCCTCCACCACGCGCAGGGCGTCCTCGGGCCGGTCCGTGGAGGCCAGCACGCCGACGCCGGCCACGTTGACCAGTGCGCCGGGGTCGCCCTTGGTCAGGTAGTGGACCCGGGCCCGCATGTTCTCCTCGCCCTTCTCCTGGGCGGTGTTGTACCAGTAGTAGTGGTTGGTGAGCCCGAGCTCGACCTCGCCGGTGTCGGCGGCCTCGAGGAGGGCCACGTTGTTGTCGTAGGTCCTCGGCTCGTTGGCCAGGAAGTCGCGGAGCCACTGCTCGGCCGCCTCGTCGCCGCGGTCGACCCGCAGCCCGGTGACGAACGACTGGAACGAGGCGTTGGTGGGGGCGTAGCCGACCTTGCCCCGCCACTCCGGCTCGGTGAGGGCGTCGATGGTGTCCGGCACCTCGGACTCCTCGAGCACCTCGGAGTCGTAGACCAGGACACGGGCGCGGAGGCTCGTGGCGACCCACGTCCCGTCGGTGGCCCGGTACTCGGCGGGGACCTGTGCGACCGTCGCCTCGTCGAGCCGCGTGAGCAGGCCCTCCTTGGACAACGCACCCAGCGCGCCGGCGTCCTGGGAGAAGAAGATGTCGGCCGGGCTGGCCTCGCCCTCCTCGGCGATCTGCGCCGCCATCTCGGGGGTGCTCGCGTACCGCACCTCCAGGTCGATGCCGGTGTTCTCCTCGATCTGGGCCAGCAGCGGGCCGACGAGGTTCTCGCTGCGGCCCGAGTAGACCACCAACGCGTCCGAGTCGTCTCCGGCGCCGTCCGTGGTGCAGGCCGCCAGACCCACCACGAGCGAACCGGCAGCGGCGATCGCGGCCAGGCGGCGTCGCATCATCACGGTTCCTCCCTCACAGTCCCGGTGCCGCGTCACGGGCACCGGGTGTGAGCTTAGCCTAAACTTATCCTGGCGCTCAGGCCGGTCCACCGGCCCGGGATCAGTCCAGGTCGTCGTGCCGCATGAGCTGCCGGGCGGCCTCGGTGATCGACCCGGTCATCGAGGGATAGACGGAGAACGACCCCGCGAGGTCACCCACGGTGAGCTGATTCCGCACGGCCACGGAGACGGGCAGGATGAGCTCGGAGGCGGTCGGCGCCACGATCACCCCTCCGATGACCACACCCGAGGCGGGGCGGCAGAACAGCTTGACGAAACCGCGGCGCAGACTGCGCATCTTGGCCCTCGGATTGCCCGCCAGCGGGAACACCTCGACGCGGGCGGGGACCTCACCGCTCTCGATCTGCGCGTGGGAGATTCCCACGGTGGCGATCTCGGGCCGTGTGAACACCGCCGAGGCCACGGTGCGGAGCTTGATGGGACTGACCCCCTCGCCCAGCGCGTGGTACATCGCGATCCGGCCCTGCATCGCCGCGACGGAGGCCAACGGGAACAGATCGGTGCAGTCGCCCGCCGCGTAGATGCCGGCGGCGGTGGTCCGCGAGACGCGGTCGACCTTGATGTGACCGCTGCGCTGGACCTCGATGCCGGCGCTCTCCAACCCGAGGTCGCCGGTGTTGGGAACCGAACCGACGCACATCAGTGCGTGCGAACCCTTGACGGTCCGGCCGTCGCCCAGTCGGACGATGATCCCGTCCTCGTGGTGTTCGACCGCGTCCGCACGCGCGTGCTTGACCAGCGAGACGCCACGCTCGCTGAGCGCCTCCTCCAGCACCAGCGCCGCGTCGGCGTCCTCGTGGGGCAGCACACGGTCGCGGCTGGACACCATGGTGACCTTGACGCCCATCTCGGTGAACGCGGAGACGAACTCGGCGCCGGTCACACCGGAACCCACGACCACCAGGTGGGAGGGGAGTTCGGTGAGGTCGTAGAGCTGCCGCCAGGTCAGGATCCGCTCCCCGTCCGGCTCGGCGCCGGAGAGGATGCGCGGGTTGGACCCGGTGGCGACCAGGACCACGTCCGCGTCGAGGATCTTCTCCCGGCCGCCGTCCAGCGACACGTGGACGCGGTGCGACGCCATGCCCGGCTGCGAGTCGTGCAGTCGCGCGGTCCCCGAGAGCAGTCGCACGCCCTCGCGCTGGAGCTGGGACCTGATGTCGGCGGACTGGGCGCGGGCCAGGGACTTGACCCGACCGTTGACCTGGCCGAGCCGGTACGCGGTGGGGTCGAAGTGCATCTCGACGCCCATCTCCTCGGCGCGACGCATGTCGGTGCGCACACCCGTGGTGGCGATGAACGTCTTGGACGGCACGCAGTCGGTCAGCACGCAGTTGCCGCCGATCCCCTCGGCGTCCACGATCGTGACGTCCGCACCGTACTGCGCGGCCACCAGCGCGGCCTCGTAACCGGCGGGTCCGCCGCCGATGATGATGATGCGCTGGGTCACAGGTGGTCCTCCACGGGTCACGGGGTCGGGGCCGGGCGCCGCGGGCCACTGTGGTGGACCGCGTCGCGTCCGCCGTACACGGTAGTCGAACCGGCGGCACGCGGCCGGAGGACGCCGGGGCCACACCCGGCGCCAGGGACTACTCTGGTCGCCGTGCCTCTCTACGCCGCGTACGGGACCAACATGCATCCCGAACAGATGAACGCCCGCGCGCCGCACTCCCCGTTCGCCGGAACCGGTTGGCTGGAGGGCTGGCGCCTGACCTTCGCGGGCGAGGACCCCACGTGGGAGGGCGCCGTGGCCACCGTGGTCGAGGACCCCGAGTCGAGGGTGTTCGTGGTGCTCTACGACGTCCCCGACGAGGACGCCCGCGCCCTCGACCGATGGGAGGGCACGGACCGGATCCCGGCCCGGAAGATCCGGGTCCGGATGGAGCGCCGTCCCACCGTCCCCCCCGGCCCCCCGGTGGGGGCCCAGGAGTCCGAGTTCGCGGTCGCCTCGCCCTCCCCCACCGCGCCCGAGGGCACCGAGCTGGTCTGGCTGTACGTCATGGACGCCTTCGAGGGGGGCCTGCCGTCGGCGCGCTACCTCGGACTGTTGGCGGACGCGGCCGAGTGCGCGGGTGCCCCCGACTCCTACGTGCGGCAGCTGCGCACCCGGGAATCCCGCAACGTGGGCCCGGGCGCCTAGCGTCGTGCCGTCCGTCCCCCTGCCGCCCACCCCCGTGTCTCCG
>NZ_JAALEC010000437.1:0-5007 GCF_014145205.1 Dietzia sp. DQ11-44 | reverse complement strand
CGCCGTGTGCTCGGCCGGAACCGTCCACGTGCCCCTGCGCTCGCACCCGCCCATGAACGCCAGGGACGTCGACGGACCGCTCCCGCCGGTGACCCTGCGTGCGGGTGCCGCCTCGTGGTGCGCCGCGGGCGCGGCCCCACCGTCGCGACGGGTGGGCGACAGGTCGCGGGTGAGCTCGGCCAGGTCGGACTGGAAGAGGGCCCCGTAGGCCTTGGTGGTCCGCTCGTCGAACTCGGCGAGGGTCAGGCGCCCTTCCGAGTAGGACTGCTGGAGGAACCTCGCCGTCGCCTCACGCTCGTGGTCCGAGGCACGGATCGACGGGAGTTCGGGACCGGGATCTGGGCGGGCGTCATCCATGGGACGAGGGTAAGCCCTGACACACCTGTACGGGAGCTGAGTGGGAGGAGCCCGCTTCCCGCGCCCCGGCAGGCACACTGGAGACCATGATCGAGGTACGCAATCTCACCAAACGCTTCGGCGCCGCTACGGCGGTCGAGGACCTGAGCTTCGTGGTGCGGCCGGGCGTCGTCACCGGCTTTCTCGGCCCGAACGGGGCCGGGAAGTCCACCACCATGCGGATGATCGTCGGCCTGGACACCCCCACCTCGGGTGAGGCGCTGATCAACGGCCGGCGCTACCGGGAACTCGAGCGGCCCACCCACACCGTCGGGTGCCTGCTCGACGCGTCCTGGACCCACGCCAACCGGTCCGCGGGCGCACACCTGAAGATGATCGCCGCCGCGGGTGGTCTGCCGGCCACCCGCGGCGACGAGGTGTTGTCGCTGGTCGGTCTGAGCGACGTGGCCGGCCGCAAGGTGGGCGGGTACTCGCTGGGAATGCGCCAGCGACTCGGGCTGGCCACCGCCATGCTCGGCGACCCCGAGGTGCTGCTCTTCGATGAACCGGTCAACGGTCTCGACCCCGAGGGCATCCTCTGGATCCGCCGCTTCATGCACGCCCGCGCCGCCGAGGGCCGGACGGTGCTCGTGTCGAGCCACCTGCTGTCGGAGATGGCACAGACGGCCCAGGACCTCGTCGTCATCGGTCGGGGGGTGCTCCGCGCCCAGACGTCCGTCGAGGAGTTCCTCTCCGCGGCCACGTCCTCCGTCCTCCTCCGGACACCGCACGTCGACGAGTTCACCGCCGCCGCCCGGGAGGAGGGGATCACCGCCACGTTCGACCCCGAGGCCGGCGTGTTCCTCGTCGAGGGGCTGCCCGCCCCCCGGGTCGGTGACCTCGCCGCGAGTCTGGGGATCACCGTCCACGAACTACACGAGAAGCGGGCGTCGCTCGAGGAGGCCTTCATGGCGCTCACCGACCAGGACGTCGAGTACCACGGTCAGGAGACCACCCGATGAACCTGCTGAAGTCCGAGTGGATCAAGGTCACCACCACCAAGAGCGCCTACTGGCTGTACGGCCTGGGGATCGCCCTCGCCCTCGGCCTGGCCGTGATCATCGGCCAGTTCGAGCAGCCCTCGGCGGGGGACCCGATCGTCGGGGAACCCGGCGGCGGGGGCGATCCGCTGTTCGCGATCCTGGGAGTCGGCGCCTTCACCGTCATCCTCGCGTGGATCGCGGCGATCGTCGCCGTGACCGGCGAGTACCGCTACCACACGAACAAGGCCACCTTCCTCGCCTCACCGTCGCGGTGGCCGGCGGTGCTCGCCAAGACGGCGCTGTTCACCGTGATGTCGATGGTCGTGACCGCCGTGGCGGTGGTGGTCTCGCTGCTGGCCGCGGGGGCGCTGTCCGGTCTGGACTCGTGGACCCCGTTCTCGGGCGACGGGCTGACGTACCTCGTGCGGTTCCCCGTCTACGCGGCGGTGGGCACCCTCGCCGTGATGGGCCTGGCGTACATCATGCGCAACGCCGCCGGCACCATCTCGCTGTTCCTGGTGTGGACGCTGGCGCTGGAGGGCATGGTCTCCCTGATCCCCCGGGTGGGGCAGGACATCGCCGGCTGGATGCCGTTCGCCAACGGCGACTTCTGGACCCAGGGTGAGACCGCGCGCGGGTTCATCACGTGGGGCGAGTGGCCGGCGTTCGCGTGGTACGCGGCGGTCTGCGTGGCCCTGTGGGTCGCGGGTCTGGTAATCACCCTGCGCCGCGACGCCTGAGCGGCACCCACGACACGGCCCGGGTGTAGGTACACCCGGGCCGCGTCTCGTCGCGGGCTGGGCCGACTCGCGGGCTGGGCCGACTCGCGGGGGGTCGGACGCCCTGTGGAAGGTCAGTGCTGACTGATCGGCAGGTAGACGCGGGAGCCCTGTTCGGCGAACTCCGCCGACTTCTCCGCCATCCCCGCCTCGATCGCCTCGACCGTCTCCATCCCGTGCTCGGCCGCGTAGTCCCGGATGTCCTGGGAGATCCGCATCGAGCAGAATTTGGGACCGCACATCGAGCAGAAGTGGGCGGTCTTGGCGGGCTCGGCGGGCAGAGTCGCGTCGTGGTACGCCAGCGCGGTGTCCGGGTCGAGCGCCAGGGCGAACTGGTCCCTCCACCGGAACTCGAACCGCGCGGTGCTCAGCGCGTCGTCCCGTCTCTGTGCGCCGGGGTGCCCCTTGGCCAGATCCGCCGAGTGCGCGGCGATCTTGTAGGTGATCACGCCGGTCTTGACGTCGTCGCGATCGGGCAGGCCCAGGTGCTCCTTGGGAGTGACGTAACAGAGCATCGCCGTACCCGCCTCCGCGATCCGCGCGGCGCCGATGGCGGAGGTGATGTGGTCGTAACCCGGTGCGATGTCCGTGGCCAGCGGCCCCAGCGTGTAGAAGGGCGCCTCCTCGCACCACTCCTCCTCGAGCCGCACGTTCTCCACGATCATGTGCATCGGCACGTGTCCGGGGCCCTCGATCATCACCTGGACGCCGTGGCGCTTGGCGATCCCGGTGAGCTCACCCAGCGTGCGGAGCTCGGCGAACTGGGCCTCGTCGTTGGCATCCGCGATCGATCCGGGCCTCAGGCCGTCCCCGAGGGAGAACGTCACGTCATAGCGCGCGAGGATCTCGCAGAGCTCGGCGAAGTGGGTGTAGAGGAACGACTCGCGGTGGTGCGCCAGGCACCACGCCGCCATGATCGAACCTCCGCGCGAGACGATCCCGGTGACGCGCTTGGCGGCGAGCGGGACGTACCGCAGGAGCACGCCCGCGTGGACGGTCATGTAGTCCACGCCCTGCTCGCACTGCTCGATGACGGTGTCGCGGTAGAGCTCCCAGGTCAGCGCGGTCGGATCACCGCCCACCTTCTCCAGTGCCTGGTAGATCGGCACGGTCCCCACGGGAACGGGGGAGTTGCGCATGATCCACTCGCGGGTCTCGTGGATGTCCCGCCCGGTGGACAGGTCCATGATGGTGTCCGCGCCCCACCGGGAGGCCCACACCATCTTCTCGACCTCCTCCGCGATCGAGCTGGTGACCGCGGAGTTGCCGATGTTGGCGTTGATCTTGGTCAGGAAGCGCTTGCCGATGATCATCGGCTCGCTCTCCGGGTGGCGGTGATTGGCCGGGATGACGGCGCGGCCGGCCGCCACCTCGGTCCGCACCACCTCGACGTCGATCCCCTCCCGCGCGGCGATGAAGCGCATCTCCGGGGTGATGTGGCCCGCGCGGGCCCAGGCCAGCTGGGTCCGCACCGGCGTGGGGTCCTCCGCCGAGGCGGGCGCGGCCTCCGGGTGGGCCCAGCCGTCGCGGGTGGGCGGCAGTCCTGCGGCCAGGTCGTGGCACTCCCCGGCGTCGGCGTACCCGGTGTACGGACCGGAGGTGTCGTAGACGTCGAACGTCGTGTCGTTGGTCAGGGAGATCCGACGGACGGGCACGCGCAGGGTGCTGCCCTCGGCCCGGACCTCGAGGTAGGACTTGCTGCTGGAATGGATGGGGCCGCAGGTCACGGCCTCGATCGAGGTGGTGTCTGCGCTGGTGGTGGACGTGTTTCTGCCCATGATGTTCACTGCTCCCTACGCCGGCATGACCCGGACAGGTTCAACGGTCGACGACCCGGCTGGCCGTCCTCTCAGCCCGCGCTCCGAAGCGGACTCCCGTGTGGACGAGTATGAAATTGTGCCGGGCGAGCGTACCCCGGCGAGTAGGATCACGTGTGGAACACACCCTGCCGAAGGAGCCCCATGTCCCGAGTAGAGTCACTGGTGTTGGTCCACAACACCGATAGAGACCGGTTCGAACTGTGGGACGGCGAGACGTTCATGGGCCTGGTGGGGTACGAGAAGGACGGCGAGGTCTACATCCTTCTCCACACCGTCATCGAGGAGCACTTCGGTCAGCAGGGCATCGCTCGCCTGCTGGTCAGTCTGGTCCTCACCCGGATGCGTCTGGACGGGAGCAAGGTCCGGCCGGTGTGCAGCTACGTCCGCCGCTTCCTCATCCGCTTCCCCGAGTACCAACTCCTCGTCGCCCCCCGCTGACCCCGGTGAGGGAGGCGTCCGGGACCACTCCGGTCACCCGCCGGGATCTCGCCCGCCTCCGCCTGGCCTCCCAGCGGCTCGTGGGGGAACGCTGCGCCTCGCCCGCAGAGGCGGTGCGGTGGATGGCGTGCATGCAGGGGCAGGACCTGCCCGGCGTCCTCGAATCGGTCGCCCTGCGTTCCCTCGGTCCGGACGGCGGGCCCGCGACGATCAGCGACGTCCGAGCAGCCCTCGCCGACGGGTCCGTCGTCCGTTCGTGGCCCATGCGCGGCACCTTCCACCTCGTGCCCGGTGAGGACCTCGGGTGGATGGTCGGGGTGGCCGCGGGGCGGTCCCGTTCTGCCGCGCTGGGGCGGCTCGCCGCGCTCGGGGTCGACGACGACGGAATCGCCCGCGCTCACAGAATTCTGCTCGAGGAGATCGCCGGGACGCGTGTCCGGACCCGTGCCCAGCTCCAGGATCGCTGGCGGGCGGAGGGCGTGGACGTCTCGGGAGGCCGCGGGTATCACCTGCTGTACCTCTTCGTCGTCGACGGGCTCGTCAGCCAGGTCGACGGCACAGGGGACGACGACACCGGGCCAGACGGCACGG
>NZ_JAALEC010000044.1:0-2282 GCF_014145205.1 Dietzia sp. DQ11-44 | reverse complement strand
CGGCAGCCCCCGACGCGCCGTCGGGCGGGATCCCCCGCGAGGAGCTCGACGCGCTCCGCTCCGGCACCCACCGCGACCCGCACTCGGTCTACGGCGCCCACCCGACCGGGTCCGGTTCGGTCGTGCGGACCATGCAGCCCGGTGCCACCTCGGTGGAGATCGTGCTCGGGACGCGCACGGTGCCCATGGAACCGCTCGGCGACGGCATGTTCGGGGCGGGGTTGCCCGAGCGGGACGTCCCCGACTACCGGTTCCGGGTGACCTACCCGGACGGGCACACGCGGATCGTGGCCGACGGGTACCGCTTCCTGCCCACTCTCGGCGAGATGGATCTCCACCTGATCAACGAGGGTCGGCACGAGCGGCTGTGGACCGTCCTCGGTGCGCACGTCCGCACGTACGACACCCCCGGGGGGCCCCTCACCGGGACGTCCTTCGCCGTCTGGGCCCCGAACGCCCGGGGCATCAGCGTGGTGGGCGACTTCTGCGGGTGGAACCCGATCGCCCTGCCCATGCGTGCGATCGGCGCCTCGGGAGTGTGGGAACTGTTCGTACCTGACGTGATCGACGACGCCGTCTACAAGTACTGCGTCCGCGGCGCCGACGGCCGGACCGTCGACCACGCCGATCCGCTCGCGGTGGCCACCGAGGTGCCCCCCGCCACCGGATCCAGGGTGTTCACGTCCGGCCACGAGTGGAACGACGACGAGTGGGTCGCCGGCCGGGCGACGCGCGACCACTCGCGCTCCCCGATGACGGTCCTCGAGGTCCACGTGGGCTCCTGGAGACCGGGACTCGGCTACCGCGAGTTCGCCCACCAGTTGGCCGACCACGTGACCGAGACCGGCTTCACCCATGTCGAGCTGATGCCCGTCGCCGAGCATCCCTTCGGCGGGTCATGGGGCTACCAGGTGTCCTCCTACTACGCCCCCACCAGTCGTTTCGGCACCCCGGACGACCTGCGCTATGTGGTCGACCACCTGCACTCGCGCGGCATCGGCGTGCTGGTGGACTGGGTGCCCGCGCACTTCCCCAAGGACGAGTGGTCCCTCGGCCGCTTCGACGGGACCCCGCTGTACGAGCACGCGGACCCCCGTCGCGGTGAGCAGCCCGACTGGGGCACCTACGTGTTCGACTTCGGTCGTCACGAGGTCCGCAACTTCCTGGTGGCCAACGCCCTGTACTGGGCGGAGGAGTTCCACGTCGACGGCCTGCGCGTGGACGCCGTCGCCTCGATGCTCTACCTGGACTACTCGCGGAACGAGGGCGAGTGGACCCCCAACCGCTACGGCGGTAGAGAGAACCTCGAGGCCATCTCGTTCCTGCAGGAGGTCAACGCCACCGTGCGCCGGGAGCACCCCGGATTCCTCATGATCGCCGAGGAGTCGACCTCCTGGGGCGGCGTCACCGCGCCCACGGACACCGGCGGTCTCGGGTTCTCCATGAAGTGGAACATGGGGTGGATGAACGACACGCTGCGCTATGTGGGGCTCGACCCCGTCTACCGGGGACACCACCACGGCGAGGTCACCTTCTCCTTGATGTACGCCTGGAGCGAGCGGTTCGTCCTCCCGCTCAGCCACGACGAGGTGGTCCACGGCAAGGGATCGATGTGGCAGCGCATGCCGGGGTCCTCGTGGGACCGCGCGGCCGGGTTGCGTGGACTCTACGCCTACATGTGGGCGCACCCCGGGAAGAAGCTCATCTTCCAGGGGATGGAGTTCGGTCAGGTCGGCGAGTGGAACGACGAACAGGGCGTCACCTGGGAGAACCTCGAGGGCTGGGAGGGCGAGTACCACCGCGGCATCCTCGCCTCGGTCCGGGACATGAACGCACGCTACGCGGAGAACCCCGGGCTGTGGACGCTCGACGACGACCCGTCGGGGTTCTCGTGGATCGACGCCAACGACTCGGAGAACAACGCGCTGTCGTTCCTGCGTACCGATCACGCGGGCAACACGATCGCCTGCGTGGTGAACTTCTCGGGCCGCACCCTGGACGACTACCGGATCGGTCTGCCCGAGGCCGGGTACTGGGAGGAGATCCTCAACACCGACGCCACGGCCTACGAGGGGTCGGGAACCGGCAACCTGGGCGGGGTCAACGCGGAGGAGCGGCACCACCACGGCCGCACCCATTCCGCGGGCATCACCGTCGGCCCCCGCGCCGCGGTGTGGCTGCGGCACACGCCCTGACGTCGGGCGGCACCCGGGCCTCAGTACAACGCGTTGGCGAGGTTCCGACGGGCGGCCAGCACCCGCGGGTCGTCCGTCGGGAGCGCC
>NZ_JAALEC010000436.1:0-1144 GCF_014145205.1 Dietzia sp. DQ11-44 | reverse complement strand
CGGACGCCCTCGCCCGGTCCCGCGCCGCGGCGGCCGGGCTGGCCTCCCTAGGCGTGGCGTCGGTGGTGGTGGACTGCGAGAGCGGCCGGTTCCGCATGGGCCTGGCCTCCGAGCTCGCCACGCACCTGGGCGCCGAGCACATCCCGCTGGGCGAGGTGACGGCCGAGGGACTGACCCACACCGTCCGCACCCACACGGCCCCTGACCGCCGCACCACGGCGCTGACAGAGGGAGAGGTGGCCTGATGCCGCAGGGACAACCGGCCCGCGTGCCCGACGACGGGCTGAGCACCCGGCAACGCCGCAACAAGCCCCTGATCATGGTCCACACCGGGCCCGGCAAGGGGAAGTCCACGGCCGCGTTCGGCCTGGCCATGCGTGCCTGGAACCAGGGGTGGGACATCGGGGTGTTCCAGTTCGTCAAGTCCGCCAAGTGGCGCATCGGCGAGCAGACGGTCATGGAGCGGCTCGCCCGCCTGCACGCCGAGACCGGTGAGGGCGGGCCCGTGGAGTGGCACAAGATGGGCTCGGGCTGGTCGTGGTCGCGCAAGGACGGCACCGAGGAGGACCACGCCGCGGACGCCGCCGAGGGCTGGGCGGAGATCAAGCGCCGGCTCGCCGACGAGCGGCACGACCTCTACCTGCTCGACGAGTTCACCTACCCGATGAAGTGGGGCTGGGTGGACGTCGAGGACGTGGTCGAGACGCTGACCTCGCGGCCCGGTCGGCAGCACGTGGTGATCACCGGCCGCGACGCCGCCCCCCGGCTGATCGAGGTCGCCGACCTCGTCACCGAGATGACCAAGGTCAAGCACCCGATGGACGCCGGCCAGAAGGGTCAGAGGGGGATCGAATGGTGACCGGATCGCGCACCGACCTGCCCCGGCTCGTGGTGGCCGCTCCGGCGTCGGGTCACGGCAAGACCACCGTCGCCACCGGGCTCATGGCGGCCCTGCGGCGCAGGGGCCTGACGGTCTCGGGCCACAAGGTCGGCCCCGACTACATCGACCCGGGCTACCACGAGCTCGCGACGGGGCGGCCGGGCCGCAACCTCGACCCGCACCTGGTCGGCGAGCACAGAATCGTGCCCCTCCTGCTACACGGCGCGCAGGCCGCGCCGCGGCCGGCCGACGTCGCGGTGATCG
>NZ_JAALEC010000435.1:0-4855 GCF_014145205.1 Dietzia sp. DQ11-44 | reverse complement strand
GCGGCTTGACCGGCGCGCCGAGCTTCGCCTCGGGCTCGCCGACCACCTCGATCACGCCGTCCGAACCCCTGGTGAGGATCGGCGCGCTGGCGACCCCGACCATCCCGAGCTTCTCGGCGCGCTGGGCCAGGACCTCCGCCGACCGGGCGCGCTCGTTGGACGCCTGGAGGGCCTCCATGCGTTCGACGAGCTGGACGTTTGCGTCACGCGCGTTCTTGAGGTTGTAGGTGTCCTGGGTGGTCTGCGCGGACAGCAGGAGCGTGCCGCCGACGCCGGTACCGATGAGGAGGAGCATGACGACGACGAAGGGGATCCTCCCCGCGAGGTCGGCGGGACTCAGCCGTTCCGCGGGGACGACCACCGTCCGGCGGCCCCGGACAGAGCGGGTGACCGGCTTCCGGCGCAGGCCCACGGCCCCGACGCCTCTGACCGGCTCGGCGCCCTCGGTGGTGGTGCCGCGCCGGGTGTCGAGGTCGTCGGCGGGATCCGACGTGTCGATCGTGCTCGTCATGGGGTTCTCCCGTCGATACGCCGGACGCAGCGCACCCGGACCGAGGCCGAGCGCGGGTTGTGATCGATCTCGGACTGTGAGGCCTTCTCCGCACCGCGGGTCACGGCCTCGAACTCGGGACCGTGTCCGGGCAGTTCCACCGGCAGACCCGCCGGGGTGCGCGAGGCGGTCCGGGTGGTCAGTTCCCGCTTGACGATCTTGTCCTCGAGCGAGTGGTACGCCATGAACACCGCCCGCCCGTCACCCCTCAGCAGGTCGAGGTACCCGGGGACCGCGTTCTCCACGGCCTCGAGCTCGGCGTTGACCTCGATGCGCAGCGCCTGGAAGACACGTTTGCCCGGATGCCCACCGGTGCGGCGGGCGCCCTGCGGGATGGTGTCGTAGAGCAGCTCGACGAGCTGGGCGCTGGAGGCGACCGGATCTGTCTCACGGCGACGCACGATCGCGGAGGCGATCTGACGCGCGAACCGCTCCTCGCCGTAGACGCGGAAGATCCTGGCGAGGTCGTCACGCGGGTAGTCCGCCAGGATGTCGGCGGCGGTCGGGCCGGTGGTGGGGTCCATCCTCATGTCCAGCGGGGAGTCGACCGAGTACGCGAAACCGCGCTCGGCCACGTCGAGCTGCATCGAGGAGACCCCGAAGTCCAGCAGCACGCCGTCGATCGCCGGGCCGGCCGCGTCCCTCGCGTCCTCGGGGAGGCTGTCCACGATCAAATCGAAGTCGTCGAAGCGGGCGTGCACGGGAGTGAACCGGTCCCGGTAGGCGGTGAGTCTGCGGGTGGCGATCTCGAGGGCCTCGGGGTCGCGGTCGACCCCGACCACCCTCAGGTCGTCGAACTCGGCGAGGAGACGCGAGGTGTGACCGCCCAGACCCAGCGTGCCGTCCACGATCACCGGGCGACGGCCTTCCGCGGCCGCGGAGTCGACGACGGGCCGGAAGAGTTCGAGGGTGCGGTCGAGGAATACTGGGATGTGACCGGACCGGGCAGCCGCGCGGTCGGAGTCGGGCTCTTCCGCCATGTCGCCTCCCTCGCGTCCGGATGTCATCGGTGCTCCGGTTGTGGTGGAGCCCCCTGGTCCCCGTCCGGTACCCACCTGGCGTTGGGGAAGTACGTCAGGGTGGTGCCGGGCAGGGGCCGGGGGGCTCCGTCCGTCGTGCTGTCGTGCTGTCGTTCCGTCGTGCTGGTCCGTCCCGGGGATCAGAACTCGATCCCCAGCGAGGTGCCCTCCATCTCGGAGAACACGGGGAGGTTCTCCGCGCTGTAGCGGTCCCAGGCCTCGGCGTCCCAGACTTCGAGACGCTCTCCGAGGCCGTTGACCACGCAGTCCTTGCCGAGGCCCGCGTAGTTCCGCTGACTCGCCGGAATGGAGACCCGTCCCTGCGAATCGAGTTGTTGGACCTCCGCGCCGCTCACCAGGAGCCGGAAGAACGCCATGTGCCTCTCACTGAGGTTGGCGGTCGGCCGGACCTTTCTGACCAACGCGTCGAACTCGCGTTCCGGGAAGACCGAGAGCGTGTTGGTGAACCACCCACACACGACCACCCCGTCGGCCAGGCCAGGCCTGAATCTGGCGGGGATCGTCAGCCGCCCCTTGTCGTCGAGCTTGGGACGGTGCGTCCCGTACCCGACGAAGGCTCGTTCACGCTCGGAGTCGGTGGGATCGGTGTCGGTCACCCGCCACCTCCTGGGTTCAGGCCCCTTCGAGCTCCTCGCGTCCCCCACTGTACCCCACAACGCCCCACAAACAAGGCCTGTGCCCCACTTCTCCCCACCGACTTACATCTCTGCAGTTCAGAGCACGCTGCCGACCCGTGACCAGCTGGAGAACCCGCCGTGAGTCATGCCGGAGACGGCCACAGTCGGCGAACAGATGTGGTTTCTGTGACTATTTCACACCCTAGGGGCGAATGATGGGCTCCCGGTGGGGCGAAGTGGAGAGCCGGGGGGCGCACGGTGGGGCGCGCCGCCGCAGGGCGATCCGGCATCACCGAGTTCCCACGCGGCCGAGACGCTCGCCGCCGAAATAGGCGGGAGGGGCGAGCGCGGATGCGCTCGCCCCTCCCGGGACGTGATCAGTCGTTCTGGCTACTGCTCGAAGCGACGGCGGAAGCGATCCTCCATGCGCGAGGAGTAGCTCTGGCCCTCGGCCCCCTTGGTGGACGCCTTACCCGTACCCGGCACCCGGGCTCCGCCCGCGGAACCGGCCGACGAGGACGCCTTGGACGGCACCGCGCGCATGGCGAGCACACCCGCCGCGAACATCACTAGGAAACCCACGAGACTGAGGACGGGAAACCCGCCCGGTTTGAAGTCGAGTGCCAACCCGCCCACGAGGAGCGCGACCCCCACGAGACCGAGGATCACCACCAGCCCGGCAGGACGGCGGCCACCGGTCCCACCGGTCTTTCGAACAGACGACGCGAACTTGGGGTCGTCGGCGTAGAGCGCATTCTCGATCTCGTCGAGCATGCGCTGCTCGTGCTCTGACAGGGGCACTTCGACCTCCTTAGAACGCTCGCGGTTACGAGCTCGGCCGGCTCGGCCGTGTGACGTCGACCGTCTACGGGGATCAGCCGGTCAAGGGTTGACTCCATCATACGAGCGCGACGCGGTGGTGACCACCGGGATTCCGAGTACGCGGCAGAAGCCCGGTCCACAGGGCGTCCTCGACCTCACGCCGCCGGACCCAGTACTCCCAGCCGCTCGTCGACCAGGTCGAGGAAACGACCGACAGCCCAGAGGAAGTCATCCGCCATGCGGGGTGTGACCGTTCGGGGGAGCCCGTCCTCCACGGCGGCCGCGAGGGCCGAGTAACCGCCGAAGGCGGAGGCCCATTCCGCCAGCTCGGGAACCTCTGCGGCGAGCCGGTGCCACACATCGGACGGGCCCCTGCGACGCGGCCCCGGGGACAGGAGCGCCGCCGCCGCCGAACGCGCCGCCCGGTAGGACTCGAGAAACCGCTCGGCGGGTGACGACGCGGCCAGCGCCCGGCCCCGGTGGACCTCGGCACGACCTGCCCGACCGAGGGACCCGAGGCCACCCCCGCCCGGCGCACGAACTGCGGTTCTCGACGCCATCTCCGCTGCACCTCCCCTTCTGGACCCCACGGTATCGGCGGGGTACGACACAACTGGAGGTCGTGAACGCGCGCACGTGATGAGATGGGGTGGATGGACACCGTGATCACCAGCCTGGACGCCGGGGAGTTCCGTGACCGACTGCCGGAGGCGCTCGGTGTCTACGTCGACGCCATGGGGTACCCGTCCCAGGTGATCCGATCCCGCGCCCCCGCGTGGATGGAGCACAGCCACCGGGAGGGCTGGTCCGGGGTCGCGGCCTTCGAGGCGCCGCGTCGGCGCCTTCTCGGTCACGCCCGTGGGCCCCTGGTCGCCATCTGTTACGGCTACCGGGGCTCACCCGGCCAGTGGTGGTACGAGCAGGTCGCGCGAGGGCTGCGAGAACAGGATCAGCGCCTGCCGACGGACTACGTCGAGTTGACGGAGCTCCACGTCTCCCCCCGCTACCAGGGGCACGGCATAGGCACTGAGTTGCTCCGCAGGTTCCTGTCCGGTCGCACGGAGGGATCCGTGTTGCTCTCGACCCCCGAGGTCCCCGACGAGGCCAACGGGGCGTGGCGGTTGTACCGGTCGATGGGCTTCTCGGATGTGCTCAGGGCCTACAGGTTCGAAGGCGACGCCAGGCCGTTCGCCGTACTCTCGCGGTCGCTCCCCCTCACCCAACACGGAGGCCCGCGTGAACAACAGTCATGACGTCGTGGTGATCGGTTCCGGTCACAACGGCCTGGTCTGCGCCGCCTATCTCGCGCGGGCAGGGCTCGACGTCCACGTGGTGGAGAAGGACACCGTCCTGGGCGGCGCCACCTCCACTGTCGAGCGCTACCCCGGGCACCGCACGGATCGTGGCTCGTCGGCCCACCTGATGATCCGGCACACCGGCATCCCGGAGGAACTGGACCTGGCCGCCCACGGGCTGAGGTACGTGGACTGTGACCCCTGGGGTTTCGCCCCCGCCCCGCCGGGCAGCGACGCCCCGCCCCTCGTCTTCCACCGCGACCTCGACGAGACCTGTGCGAGCATCGCCGCCGCCTGCGGGCGGGCGGACGCCGACGCCTACCGCGGGTTCGTCCGCCGGTGGGAGGTCCTCGCCGGGCGGATGATGAAGGGGTTCAGCGTTCGCCCCACGGCTCCGCGCCTGGGTTCCGCGTTCCTCGGACGCGACGATCTCCGGGATCCCTTCGGCACGGTCCAGACCTTCCTGTCCTCCGGGGATGCGCTGCTCGACCAGACCTTCACGTCCGAGCGACTCAAGGCCGCCCTGTCCTG
>NZ_JAALEC010000434.1:0-3965 GCF_014145205.1 Dietzia sp. DQ11-44 | reverse complement strand
CAGTCCGGGCCGCCGATGTCCCATCCCGGCACCGCGCCGATGATCGGCTTCGCCGCGCTCATGCACCAGACCCCTCCCGGCCGTGCGATCGGCGGGTCGGGCGCTCTCGCCGACGCTCTCGTCTCCGCCGTCCGGGCCGGCGGCGGATCGGTCACGGCGGGTGCCGGAGCGACGGCGATCCGCCGCTCGGGGGCCGGTTGGCGGGTGGATACCGCGGGGGGCCCGTCGTTGCACTGCTCGGCCGTCGTCGCGGCCTGTCACGTCCACACCACGCTGGACCTCCTGGCCCACGAACTCCCCGCGGCGGGCCTCGAGGCCTGGCGCCGCAGGATCCGTCCGGGGTTCGGGCTGGGGATGGTCGTCCGGCTGGGTACGACGGATCTGCCCCGGTACCCGGGTGTGCCCACGACCACCAGTGCGCACGGTCTGCAGTTGCTGGTGACGGACCGCCGTCGACTCGACCACCGGTACGGGGTCGCCGCGGCCGGCGGGCTCGACGCCGATCCCGCCGTCCTCGCCATGAGCTTCAGTTCGCTCGACCCCTCGCTGGCGCCGGCGGGTCGGCACGAACTGACACTGTGGTCGCAGTGGCACCCGCGGCACCTGGCGGACGGGCGCTCCTGGTCACAGGCGGGTCCGGGTGAGGCGGACCGGATCATCGCGGCCGCGGAGCGGTTCGCCCCCGGGCTCACCGACTCGATCGTCCACCGTCACGTCCAGACACCGGAGGACCTGGAGACCGAACTCGGCCTGATCGGCGGCAACGTGATGCACGTGGAGATGTCGCTCGATCAGATGCTCCCCATGCGGCCCCACCCGGATCTGGCCGGGCACACCGTCCCCGGCGCCGACGGCGTGTTCCTCGCGGGCGCCTCCACCCATCCCGGCGGGGGTGTCATCGGCACCAGCGGGAGGACGGTGGCGCGGCTCGTCGGTCGCCGACTCGGCACGTCGACGCGGCGTCGGCGCCGCACGCGGGCACAATGACGACCGTGATCGAACCGAGCACCACCGCGACCAGCCCCGTGACGGCCGCACACTCCCCCGCGCGTCGCCGGATCACGGGCGTCACCGCCCTGGTGACGATGCTGTTCGTCCTCACCGGGTGTCTCCAGCTGAACGCCCAGATGAGTGTGCGGAAGGACGACACCGTCTCGGGTCGCATCCTGGTCGCCGGCGACCAGCCGGCACAGGCGGCCGCCCTGGACCGGCTGTCCACTCCGTCCGGCCTCGAGCAGAAGGTGCGGATCACCGCCTACTCCGCGGACGGCTTCACCGGCAGGGAGATCTACTTCACCCAGTTGACCTTCGCAGAGGTCGACGCGCTCTCGCTGGCCATCGAGGTCGAGGGCGCGAGGCCGTACACCCTGGGTTTCCGCCGGAGCGGCGACACGGTGTCCTTCACCGGCTCGGTGGACCTCTCCGGAATACCGGCGGACCGGGCGGATTCCGCGTCCACCCGGGTGGACCTCACGTTCCCCAACCGCATCGGGGAGACGAACGGCACGCTGGGTGGGGGTAACTCCGTGAGCTGGACACCGGCGCCGGGGTCCATCACCCGGATGCAGGCGTCCTCGTCCTACCCGGATCCGGCGACCCGCGGTTTCGCGGTGTGGATGATCGTCGGGATAGGCGCCTCTCTACTGGTGTCGATCGGGACGATCCTGGCCGCCCGGACCTCGCGGGCCCGGTCGGACCGACTCGTACGCTGACCTCACGGGGAGCCGGTAGGGCGCACGGACCGCGGGAGCACCGCGTCAGGACCTGGTCGCCCCGACCCCCGGGGACGGGACCATCGACAGGTTGGCCAACACCTCATGCGTGGCACGGGAGAAGTTGAGGGTGTTGAAGTGCAGGCAGGGCACGCCCTCGCCGATCAGACGCTCACAGAGTTCGGTGGCGAACTCGATCCCCACCTCGCGGACCGCGGCACGGTCCTCCTCTGGCCCGTCACCCGCCGCCGCGCGCAACCGGTCGGACAGGCCGTCCGGGAGGGCGCACCCCGACAGCTCCACCATCCGGCGGACCTGACGGAGGCTCGTCACGGGCATGAGCCCGGGGATGATCGGCTTGGCCGCCTGCTCCGGGTCCGCGACCGCGAGACGGTCCCGGAGACGCAGGTAGTGTTCCACGTCCCAGAACATCTGCGTGATCGAGTACTCGGCGCCGGCGCGCAGTTTGTTGAGCAGGATCTCGGTGTCGTGGTCCAGGTCCCGCGCCCGGTAGTGCCCCTCCGGGAAGGACGCGACACCCACGTGGAAGTCCCCGACCTCGTGGATCAGTCGCACGAGCTCCTCCGCGTAGTGCAGACCCTCGGGGTGCGGGGTCCAGTCACCCAACGGGTCCCCGGGGGGGTCCCCCCGGAGGGCGAGGATGTTGGTGACACCGACGTCGGCGTACATCTGGATCATCTCGCGCAGTTCGGCGATCGTGTGCCCCACGGCCGTCAGGTGGGCGATGGGCACCAGGTCGGTCTCGCTGACGACCCTCTCGACGACCCTGACCGTCCGGTCACGGGTGGACCCGCCGGCCCCGTAGGTGACGGACACGAACGCCGCACCCAGTTCGGAGAAGACGGAGGCGGCCCGCCAGAGACGTGCCTCCGCGGCCTCGTCCCGGGGTGGGTAGAACTCGACGGAGAAGGGCACCCTGGGGGTGCTCGACGAGGCGATCCGGTCCACGATGCTCGGGTGTCGGTCGCCGCCCGCTGGGTCGATGTCGGGTAGCTGGGTCACCGGACCAGGGTAGCCCGACACGCGTCGGTGCCGACCTCCGCCCGGCGACTAGGATCACGGTATCGAGGGCTGCCGGGCGGCGGCGCCCGGAAGGGATGGTGACCGTGGTCACGGCGACTCGTCCAGACGACGGAGAGCGGATCCTCGGCGCCCTCCGCCGCCATCTCGACGGACGGCGCCGGGTCGTGTCAGGGGTCGACGATCGGGTCGACACCCTGGCGGGCCTGCTCGCGGACTTCGTCCTCAGTGGTGGCAAACGGATGCGGCCCCGGTTCGGCCTGGCGGGATGGTCGGCGGTGAACCCGGCGGACGCCGTCGTCCCGGACGAGATCGTCACCGCCTGCGCGGCACTCGAGCTGATCCAGGCGTGCGCCCTCATCCACGACGACATCGTGGACGCCTCCGACACCCGTCGCGGCCGACCCACCGTCCATCGCTCGATCGAGGCGGCCCACCGGGGACTGGGATGGTCCGGGGACCCCGCCCGGTACGGGGTCTCGCAGGCGATCCTCGTCGGAGACCTGGCCCTGACCTGGGCGGACGAGATGTTCGTGACCTCGGGCGCGGATCCGGCCGCACTCGGCCGGGCGCTCGCGCCCTGGTACGCGATGAAGACCGAGGTGCTCTCGGGTCAGATGCTCGACATCCTCGCGGAATCCTCCGGTGCGACGGACGAGCTGACGCCGGCCCGGATCAACCGGTTCAAGACCGCGGCGTACACCGTCGAGCGGCCGCTCCACATCGGTGCCGAGCTCGCCGGGGCCGGCGCCGACACCGTCGCGGCGCTCCGCGAGTTCGGTGTGGCCGTGGGGCAGGCCTTCCAACTCCGCGATGACATGCTCGGTGTGTTCGGTGACCCCGAGGTCACGGGCAAGCCGTCCGGGGACGACCTCCGTGAGGGCAAGCGCACCCTCCTGTTGGCCAGGGCGACCGCCCTGGCACCGACCGGGGACTCGGATTTCCTGCTCTCGGTCCTGGGCACCGACCTCGAGTCCGACGACCTCGAGCGGGCTCGCCGGATCCTCGTGGACTCGGGGGCGGTCGCCTCCGTCGAGGCGGAGATCGACACCCTGACCGTGCGGGCCCTGGACGCGATCGGTTCGGACGCGGTGAGCGAGCACGGCCGGGTCACCCTGCGCGACCTGGCCGAGGCCGCCACCCGTCGTCGGGCGTGACGATGGCACCGGGCCCGGCCCCGGGGGCCGTCACGCCCACCTCGTCGGATCCGTC
>NZ_JAALEC010000433.1:0-5456 GCF_014145205.1 Dietzia sp. DQ11-44 | reverse complement strand
ACCGGGGCCGCCGGCGGCCCCGCGGGTGCGGGGTCGCTCCGGCTCGTCGCGGTCACCTGCATCGGTCAGTTCTGCTCCGCGGCGACGATGATGTCCGGGACCACGTTGTCGAGCGCCCAGGGCAGGCTGAGCGGCGACGCCGCCGAGATGGACAGCACCTGCTGCTCGTCGGTCTGCACCACCATCCGGCCCGCCTCGACCGCGGGGATGCGACCCAGCAGCGGGTCCGCCTCGATCGCGGCGCGCACGTCGGGCGACGCCGCGTAGGTGACCAGGATGTCCGAGACGAGCTCGTCGGCCCGCTCGGGTGACCAGGTGACGGCGAACTGGTCGGCGGCGCCGGTCGAGGCCTCGGAGACGACGGGGGCCTGCACCATCCCCAGCTGCTCGAGGAATCGCGGTCGGTTGTCCACGTCGGTGAACGCGTAGATCTTCTCGGCCGCGTCGGGATCCACCGTGCCGTAGATGAAGGTCGTCCCCCGGACGCCCGGGTGATCGTCGGCGACCTGGGCGATCCGGTCCTCCACCTCGTCGATGAGCTCCTCCGCCCGCTCCGAGCGGCCGAGCGCCTCGCCGATGAGGCGGGTCGAGTCCTGCCAGGGCGTACCGAAGGCCACGTCGCCCTCGGGCATCGCGATGGTGGGGGCGATCGTGGACAGGGTCTCGTACTCCTCGGCGGTCATCCCGGAGTAGGCACCCAGGATGACGTCGGGTTGGAGCGCGGCGATGGCCTCGGTGTTGATGCCGTCCGTCTCCGAGTACAACTCCGGCATCTCGCCGCCCACCGACTCCAGTTCGGCGTCGAACCAGTCGGTGGATCCACCGGCGTTGCCGCCGAACGAGTTCCGCGGCATGCCCACCGGAACCACTCCCAGCGCCAGCGAGACATCCGCGTTGACCCAGGAGATCGTGGCCACCCGCTGGGGCGGTTCGGTGATCTCCGTCTGCCCGTACGCGTGGGTGATGGTGCGGGGGAACTCCCCGTCGCGCTCGACGTCGGTCGCCGTGGCCGGGTCCTGCGATCCACCCACCGAGCCCGTCGTGCACCCGGCCAACACCGCCAGTGTCGCGAGGAGCGCGGCCAGGAGCAGCACGACCCGTGCGCGATCGGGGGCGTCGACCGCACGGACACGGGATCGGACGGTGAGTGGACTCATGGGGTCTCCGATGGGATCAAAGCCGCTTAGGCTTGGCTTACCTTATCGGGGCAACAGTAGAGCGACGATGCGCCGAAACGCAAGACCGTACTCCCACATTCCCACTTCGCCTGGGGCACAACATGGTTCATTTCGCCCTAGTGTTGATAAGGCAAGCCTACCCTCATAACGTTCGCCGGTACCTACGTCCCCGATCAGTTCGGAGCACCCGTGAACGAACACCTGTTGAGCCACCGGAGCAGGAAGGACCACGCCGCCGCCCTGGCCGCGGCGACCGCCGAGGTCGGTCGATACCTCGACGGTCGTACCACCCCGCGCTCGTCCGCAGCGCCCGCGCATCTCGCGTCACAGACCGCGGCGGTGGATCTGTCGACCCCGCTGGGGACGCTCGACAAGGCCCTGGTGGAGGTGCGTGCGCTCTACCTCGACCACGCCGTGGGGTACCACCACCCCCGCTACCTCTCGCACCTCAACTGTCCGGTCACGATCCCCGCGCTGGCCGCCGAGACGCTCGCCACCTCCGTCAACACCGCGGTGGAGACGTGGGACCAGGGCACCTCGGCGTGCCTGATCGAGCAGAGACTCGTCGACTGGGTCGCCGACCTGATCGAGTTCGACAGGCCGGATCGGGTCACGCCGGACGGCGTCTTCACCACCGGCGGATCGCAGTCCAACCTCCAGGGGCTGTTCACCGCTCGCGAGGATCGACTCTCCCGCCCCGGCCCCGGGGGGACCACGCCCGCGGACCGTTGCGCCCGTCTGTCCCGACTGCGGATCGTCACCGGCGAGCACGCCCATCTCAGCGTGGTCAAGGCCGCGCGTCTACTCGGCCTGGCGCCGGACGCGGTGATCGTCCTCCCCGGGGACGGCGACCGCATGGACCCCGCCACCCTCGACCGCGCCCTGGCATCCGTGGCGGACGCCGGTGACGAGGTCGCGGCCGTCGTCGCCCTGGCCGGCACCACCGACCACGGCGCGATCGACCCGTTGCGTGAGATCGGACTGGTCTGTCGCCGTCACGACGTCTGGTTGCACGTGGACGCCGCCTACGGCGGCGGGTTGCTGGTCTCCCCCACCCGCCGCGATCTCCTCGACGGGATCGGGCTGGCCGACTCGGTGACCGTCGACTTCCACAAGACCTTCTTCCTGCCGGTGGCCGCATCCGCTCTTCTCCTGCGGGACGGCTCCGGCTTCCGCCACTCCACCGTCAGCGCCGACTACCTCAACCCCGCGGACGGTGACGATCACGCCGTGGACAAGTCCCTGCAGACCACCCGCCGCTTCGACGCCTTGAAGCTCTGGATGACGCTGCGCGTACTCGGCGCCGACGGGATCGGCCGCATGCTCGACGACGCGATCGACGTGGCCCGGCGGATCGGTTGGACCATCGACTCCGAGCCCGACCTCGAGCTGGTTCGAAGGCCGGCACTGTCGACCGTCCTCTTCCGCCCCCGGCCCGAGGGGTGTGACCCCGACGAGTCCGACGCCCTGGTCCGTCCCGTCAGGGACGCGCTGTTCGCCGAGGGACGGTCGGTGGTCGCGGCGACGGTGGTGGACGGCAGACCGTGCCTCAAACTCACGATCCTGGACCCGGAGCTGTCCGACCGGGACGTGGCGGCCGTGCTCGCCGACGTCCGCGAGGCCGCCCGGTACCTGGCCGAGGGGATGCGCCAGGCCACCACCGCGGGGGTGATGTCATGAGCGGGAAGATCCACGACCTGCTGGGGGTGGGCATCGGTCCGTTCAACCTCGGGCTGGCGTGCCTCGCCGAACCGCTGGAGATCGACGCCGTCTTCCTCGACTCCCGCGAGGGCTTCGCGTGGCACCACGGACTCATGTTCGACGACGCGACCATCCAGGTGCCCTTCCTGGCCGATCTGGTCACGCTGGCCGACCCCACCTCTCCGTACTCGTTCCTGTCCTATCTCAAACAGGTGGGCCGGTTGTATCCGTTCTACATCCGCGAGAACTTCCAGCCCCTGCGCGCGGAGTACGACGCGTACTGTCGCTGGGCCTCCGAGCGGGTGGGTGGACTCCGGTGGGGACGGCAGGTGGTGGACGTCCGGCGCGAGGCGGCACAGGGCGCCGGGGGCGGGCCGGACGGGGGGAACGGAGGGACCGACGACGACGAGGACGGGCCCGTCTACCGGGTCACCGCGATCACCTCCGACGGCACGGAGACCTACCGCGCCCGGCACCTCGCACTGGGGATCGGCACCACCCCGTGGTCGCCTGTCGACACGGACTCGCTCGACGGCGCCTCCCCACACGCGGGCCGACGGGTCGCGCTGCACGCTGCCGACTACCTGCACCGGCGCGAGGAGCTGCTCGGGTTGGACTCGGTGACCGTCGTGGGCAGCGGCCAGTCGGCCGCCGAGATCTTCCACGACCTGGTGGCGACGTCCGGGCACTCCGGCCCCCGCGTGGACTGGATTACCCGGTCCCCCCGGTTCTTCCCCATGGAGTACACCAGGCTCACCCTGGAGATGACCTCCCCGGAGTACATCGACCACTTCCACGGTCTCGACGCCGGCACCCGGGACCGGTTGCTGCGCGAGCAACGGTCCCTCTACAAGGGCATCGACGCCGAGTTGATCAACGAGATCCACGATCTTCTCTACCGCCGGTCCGCCCACGGACTGGACACCGGGTTGCTGGTGGCCGCGACCGCCCTGGACGGGGCCACCGTAGACGAGTCAGGGATCCGCCTGGAACTGCACTGCAACGACACCGGCCGGGCCTGGCAACACCACACGGACGGTCTGGTGATGGCCACCGGCTACTCCGCCACCGCTCCGCGGTTCCTCGACGGGATCGCCTCGGAGATCGACTGGGAGGACCCCGGACCCGGGCGGGCCGGCGCGGGCAGGCCCCGTCGCTACCGCGTGGCCCGCGACCACACCATCGACCTGGCCCATCGGCGTGTCCATGTGCAGAACGCCGAGGAGCACACCCACGGGCTCAGCGCCCCGGACCTGGGGATGGGGGCGATGCGCAACAGCATCATCCTGCGGTCCGTCACCGGTCACGAGGTCTACCCCGTCGAATCACGCATCGCGTTCCAGCGGTTCGGCGCCCCGGCCCGCGAGTCCTGCCCCACCCGGGAGACCGATCCGACCCGAGCCGGGACGTCCGCCGTGCGCCACTCCCCCGCCGACCAGCAGGCCCAGGAGGCCCGATGAACCATCACACCGTCAGTACCCCCGCCGGGCTCGTCTCGCTCTCTTCCCTCTCCACGGACGCCGATACCGTCGGGACCCTCCACGCCTGGCTCTCGCACCCCGGGTCGGCGTACTGGGGCATGCGGCACATGGCGCCCGAGCAGATCTCGGCGTTCTTCCGCGACTGGCAGAGCAGCCCACACCGGCAGGTCCACATGGTGCGCATCGACGGACTGCGAGTGGGGTTGGCGGTGTACTACGACCCGGCCGCGGTCGAGCTCGACGGCTCGTACCCGCACGAACCCGGGGACCTGGGTATGCACCTGCTGGTCGCCCCCTCGCGGACGCCCGTGCCGGGCACCACGGCCGCCGTGATCGGCGCGATCTGCGAGACCGCCTTCGGTCCGCTGGGCGCCCGACGCGTGGTGGTGGAGCCGGACATCCGCAACACCGCCGTGCACCGACTCAACGCCCGTGCCGGCTTCCGGGAGGGCGGGGCGGTGGAACTCGCCGACAAGACCGCCCTGCTCTCCTTCTGCGACGTCGGGGACTTCCGGGCCTCCGAGATCGGCCGGACCACACGGGCCGTGTCGTCGTCACCCCCGTCGTCCGGTGCCGTGCCCCACGCGCACCTCACCGGTCACGCGATGCGGCGGGCCCACCGTCACCTGTGCGCCAAGGCCCTGGCCGAGTTCTCCCACGAGCGACTCGTCTCGCCTCAGCCCACCGCAGACCCGGACATGTACGAGGTGCGCGCGGGTGAGGAGAGGTGGCTGTTCCGCGGGCGGGTGCTGCCCCTGGAGCACTGGGTGGTGGACGAGGGTTCGCTGCGCCGGGAGGTCGCCGGCGAGCCGGTCGAACCCGACGCCCCGGCCCTCATCACCGCGCTGGCCCCGGTGCTCGGTATCCCCGCGTCACTCGTCGGCGTCTATCTGGAGGAGATCGCCGCGACCCTCGGGTCCGCCGCGTTCTGTCTGCACCACCGCGCCCGCCCCGTGCAGGAACTGGCCGGTGCCGACCTGCAGGAGGTCGAGGCCGCGATGACCGAGGGGCACCCGGGCTTCGTGGCCAACAACGGGCGCATCGGACTGGGGCTGACCGACCGACACCGCTACACCCCGGAGGCTCCCGCGACGGT
>NZ_JAALEC010000432.1:0-1933 GCF_014145205.1 Dietzia sp. DQ11-44 | reverse complement strand
GGTGTGGCTCGCCGCCCGCCGTGAACTCAGCCACATCGCCACCGTGACCGGACTGGAGGAGAACGAGCACTACCGTCGGGAGTTCGACGGTGACGACCTCGACCGGTGCGACACACGACTTCGGGAGCTGGGCCTCGATCCGGACGGGTACCGCCTCATTCCCGTCCACCCGTGGCAGTGGGAGCACAAGATCGCCGTGGTGTTCGGCCCCGACCTGGCCCGCCGCGACCTCGTCCACCTGGGCGAGTCCCGCAGTGAGTACCGCCCGCAGCAGTCCGTACGCACGTTCTTCGACGTGACCCGTCCCGAGCGCGGGTACGTCAAGACGGCACTGGCGGTGCAGAACATGGGCTTCACCCGCGGACTGTCTCCTCGGTACATGCGTGACACCCCGGCGGTCAACGACTGGGTGGCCGGTCTGGTGGCCGGGGATCCCGTGCTCCGGGCACTCGACTTCGGAGTCCTGCGCGAGGTCGCCGCCGTGGGGTACACAGGCGACGCCTACCACCGCGCAGCGGAGTCCGGCGTCTCGGACGAGGGGCCGCACACCAAGATGATCGCCGCCCTGTGGCGTGAGAGCCCGGTGCCGCGACTGGCGGAGGGCGAGCGGGCCTTCACGCTGGCCTCACTACTGCACGTCGACCTCCACGGGTGCCCCCTCGTCGTCGAACACCTGGAGCGGTCAGGGGCGGACGCCCGCACGTGGCTCCGCGCGCTGCTCGACGCCTACGTTCTGCCGGTGGCCCGCTGTCTGCTCGCGCACGGGTTGGTGTTCATGCCCCACGGTGAGAACGTGATCGTGGTGATCGGCCCGGACAACCTGCCGCGCCGGGTGCTGTTCAAGGACATCGGCGAGGAGGTGGCCGTGGTGACCGACCGACCGCTGCCCGAGGGGATCGAGCGGATCCGGCACCTCGTGGACGCCGAGACGGCCGCGTTGAGCATCCACACCGACGTGATGGACGGGGTACTGCGTCACCTCGCCGCGATCCTCGACGAGTCCGGGGTCCTGACGGCATCGGAGTTCTGGGACGAGACCCGCCGGTGCCTGCTGGCGCTGGGCGGCGACGGCGACGGCGACGGCGACATCGACATCGACGTCGACCGGACTGAGGTCGACGAGGCGACCTGGCAGGCGCTGTTCGCGCCGCGGTTCAAACACTCGTGCCTCAACCGCCTGCAGTTGCGCGACACCCGGCAGATGGTGGATCTGACCGATCAGGCGGGATCGCTGCAGTTCGCGGGCACCCTCGCCAATCCCCTCGCATCGAGCCCGACCGACCCCGCGGGTCGCGCGGGTCGCGAAGAGCGTTCCGAACACGTCGGCCGAGAAGCAGGTGTGCGGAACGCTCTTCTCGATGACGGAGCCCGCAGCGTGTCGTAGCGTCACTGGGATGAACGGGCGGGAACTCCAGAAATGTGCGGCGATGCGGGCACGCGAACTACCGGCGTCGACCCTGGAGTTCCCGTTCGGGCCGGACGTCGACGTCTACAAGGTCCGCGGCAAGGTGTTCATGATCCACACCGTTGTCGACGACGAGCCCCTCGTGGTGATCAAGGCATCACCCTCGGACGGCCTCGCCCTCCGTGACGCGTACGCCGACATCACCCCCGGCTACCACATGGACAAGAGGCACTGGATCTCACTGCACCCCGGGGGGAGCCTCGGCCCCGACGTGGTCGAGGAGTTGGTCACGGAGTCCTACCGACTCGTGGTGGCCGGGCTCCCCAGCGCGCAGCGACCGGTCGAGCCGCACGCCTTCGGGCGCGGGCAACGCTGATCCGGCTCAGTTCACCGGAGCGGTCTCCGGCGAACCCTCGGGCGACACCGAGGACCCGGTGATCGAGCCGAGCCGCTCCTCGCCCAGCGAGCCCTCCACGGCGTCGGTCGCCGAGTCCGTGTTGACAGCTCCGGCCAGCGAGTCGCCCACCA
>NZ_JAALEC010000431.1:0-5498 GCF_014145205.1 Dietzia sp. DQ11-44 | reverse complement strand
TCCCCGCCGATGACGGCGTCGACCGACCCCGGGACGTCCCCGCGCATCAGGAAGTCGACGGACTCCGCGACGGGCTTGACGACCATGCACACGACCCCGATGGGCGGCAGCGGGATGCCCGCCAGGTTGGCCGCCGTGCCGGCCACGGTGCCGACGCCACAGACGGCGCTGGCGACGGAACCGACCGGACCGGAGGTGTAACCGGGCAGCGAACCGGTGACGGAGGCCGGAAGCAGGTCGCCGGCGGAGCCGAGGCCGCCGCCGGTGTCCGCATCGGTGCCCGTTCCGGCGGACCCGGTGAGCGACGACGAGTCGAGGGCGCCCGACGACAGGCCGTCTGCGCTCTGGGCTGCGGCGGCGCCGGTCGAGAAGACGAGAAGTGCGGCGGCCAGCGCACCGGCGCAGGCGATGGATCTGGTCACAGTGATCTCCGAGCATGACGGGGGCGCGAGCCCCACGATGAGTTAAGGATTCTTGAGTCCATCACATATACGTCACGAGCGGGGCGGTGTTACGTCACGACCACCCCGTCGACACGTCACGACCACCACGTCGTCGCGTCACAACCTCCGCCCTGATGCCGTCCGCCCGCCCGGCGCCGGTCCGCACCGTTCGCGGGCGCGATGAGGGAGAGTGGAGCCATGACCGGGATCCCGACCACCCCCGCCGACCATTCGCTGGCAGACGTCATGCCGTCGATCGCCGCCTCGCTGGGCCTTGACCTCCGCAACCCACTGGCTCTCCCGCCCGCGCGGGATGCGGTGCTCGTCCTGGTCGACGGCCTCGGCGCCGAGCTCATCCGGCAGCACGCCGACGTCGCCCCCACCCTCTCGGCGATGACCACGCGGATGATCTCCGCGGGGTTCCCCGCCACCACGGCCACGAGTCTGACCAGCCTGGCGGTGGGAGCGCCGTGTTCCCGCCACGGGATCGTCGGGTACAGCTTCGCGCTCCCGGACGAGGGCGCAGAGACACCTACCGTCTTCAACTCGCTCCGGTGGACCACGGGGTCGGCGGAGGGGCCCTCCGCACTGGACCGGTTCCCTCCCCGTGAGGTGCAGGTGCTGCCGAGTCTGCTCGAACTGCTCACCGAGGAGGGGGTCGACGTCACCTACGTCATGCGCGAGGACTTCCGGGCATCCGGACTCACCCGCGCCGCGTTCCGGGCGGAGGGCGAGTACCGCCCGGCGATCTCACTGCAGGAGATCCGCGAGGCGATACTCGGTGTCGTCGCCGCTCCCTCGACGTCCAGACGGTTCGTCTATTCCTACTTCGGAGACCTCGATCTCATCGGGCACATCCACGGTCCGGGCTCCCCGGAGTGGATCCAGTCGTTGCGCGAGGTGGACGCCTTCGTCGCCGACCTGGCGACGGATCTGCCCCCCGACTGCGGGATGCTCGTCACCGCCGACCACGGCATGGTGGCCGCGGAGACCGTGATCGATATCGATGCCACCCCGTCGCTCCTCGCGGACGTCGAGGCGGTCGTAGGCGAGGCCCGGGTACGGCACGTGCACGCACGGGCCGGGTCGGAGTCGGCGGTGTTGGCCGCCTGGCGCGAGGAGTTGGCGGGGCACGCGCGGGTGCTGAGCCGGGAACAGGCGCTGGACGAGCAGTTGTTCGGGCCGGGCCGGGAACATGCTGACCGTCTGGGTCACGTCGTCGCGGTCGCCACCGGCGGCGTCATCCTCGCCCGCACCCACCACGAGAAGATGGAGTCGGGCCTCCTCGGTCATCACGGGGCCAATACCGCGGCAGAGCAGCACATCCCACTCATCCTGCGGTGAGCCGTCGGGACGCACCGCATTCTCAGGAGCCGAGCAGGACCGTCGTGAAGTCCTGCTCGTCGGGGTGGTCGAGCATCTCCCCCATCCGCTTCCGGTCGAAGGGCCAGAGATCGATCTCACCGCCGGCGGTCTGGTACCAGGACGTGCACCCGGTGTTCCACACCGTCGGTCCCATCGCCGCACCCACCGCGCGGGAGAACTCGGCGGTCGCCCGCTCGGTCACCTCGACCGCGTCGGGCTCGCCGAGCCGCCATCGCTCGATCCACTGCGCGATGTAACGCGAGGTGAGCTCTGCCGAGAACTGCAGTGGGATCGATCCGGTCGGCGAGTTGGGGCCGAGGACGGTGAAGAGATTGGGGAATCCCGGGATCGCGGTCATCCGGTATGCGCGCGGACCTGCGGCCCAGGCCTCATCGAGACTCAGGCCGTCGCGGCCGGTGATCCGCATGGGCCGCATGTACTCGTGGGTTCGGAAACCCGTGGCCAGCACGATCACGTCGACCTCGTGGTGGACACCGTCGCCGGTACGGATGCCGGTGGGCGTCACCTCGGAGATCGGACCCGTGACCAACTCCGCGTTGGGGGCGGTGATTGCGCGGTAGTAGGTACCCGAGACCACCTGGCGCTTGCACAGTGGTTCGTAGTCCGGGGTCAACGCCTCCCGGAGCCGACGATCGCGGACCTGCCGACGGAGACTCACGCGGGCGTAGGCCTGCACCGCGCGACGCCGCCAGGTCGGCTTGAGGACCACGTCCGCCAGGATCCCCGAGGCCCACAGGGCCGTCGCGTACATCCTCCGCTGCGATCCGGGTGACCGACGGAGCAGGGCGGTGAGCGGTGCGGGCTGCCGCACAGTCATCGGCGCCCACAGGATCCACTGCGGGGATCGGGCGAAGTGCAGAAGCCGTGACGCCTCCGGCTGCAGGGCGGACACGATCTGCACTCCCGTGGAACCGGAGCCGATCACCGCCACCCGGGACCCGCCGGTCTCCAGCCCGGGATCCCAGCGGGCGGTGTGGACGACCGGTCCGGCGAACGAGTCGAGCCCGTCGATATCGGGCACGTACGGGTGATGCAGCACCCCGGTCGCGCACACCACGAAGTCCGCGTGCAGGACCTCCCCCGCTGCCGTCGTCACCGTCCAGGTGGCGGACTCGTCGTCGTACACGGCGTCCGTCACCTCGGTCCCGAGCCGCAGCCAGGCGTTCAGACCGACCCGGTCCACCACGTCCCGGTGGTACCGCTGGATCTCCTCCCCCGATGCCCAGACGTGTGACCAGTCGGCCTTGGGGGCGAACCCGAACTGGTAGAGCTGGGAGGGAACGTCGCAGGTCAGACCCGGATAACGGTTCCAGTGCCACACCCCGCCGACGTCGGTGCCCTTCTCGCAGATCGTCACGTCGGTCAGCCCGGCCCGCATGAACGTGTGCGCGGCGGCTATCCCCGCGACCCCCGCGCCGATGATCACCACGCGGGGTTGGCGGAGATCGGTCACCACTCAGGTCTACCTCCTCGGGCGACCGGATGCGTCGACTCCCGCGGCCTCGTAGCGTCGGTGATATGCGTGAGCGCGCATGACACGACCAGCGAGAGGAGCCTGCCATGAAGGCGGTCACCTGGCACGGCAAGCGCGACGTCCGCGTGGACGAGGTACCCGATCCCAGGATCGAGGATCCCACCGACGCGATCGTCAGGATCACCAGCACGAACATCTGCGGATCCGACCTACACCTGTACGAGGTGCTCGGGCCGTTCATGAACGAGGGCGACATCCTCGGCCACGAGCCGATGGGGATCGTCGAGGAGGTGGGGTCCGGTCTCACCGACCTGAAACCCGGCGACCGCGTGGTGATGCCGTTCCAGATCTCGTGCGGCCACTGCTACATGTGTGACAAGGGCCTCAATACCCAGTGCGAGACCACCCAGGTCCGTGACCAGGGTATGGGCGCGGCACTGTTCGGGTACTCCGAGCTGTACGGCAGCGTCTCGGGCGGTCAGGCCGAGTACCTGAGGGTCCCGCAGGCCCAGAACACCACCATCCAGGTGCCGCACGAGCACACCGACGACCGGTACCTGTACCTGTCCGACGTGCTGCCGACGGCCTGGCAGGCGGTCGAGTACGCGCAGATCCCCGACGGCGGGACGGTCGTCGTCCTGGGGTTGGGACCGATCGGCGACATGGCCGCCCGGATCGCCGCCCACCGCGGGCACCGCGTCATCGGAGTGGACCCGGTCGCGGAGCGCCGGGCCCGGCAGGCGCACCGGGGTGTCGAGGTTCTCGACCCCTCCGAGCTCCCCGGTGAGCTGGGCGACGTGATCCGCGACATGACCGACGGCCGCGGGCCGGACTCCGTGATCGACGCGGTGGGGATGGAGGCACACGGGTCCCCCGTCGCCACGGCGGCCCACGCGGCCGTGGGGATGCTCCCGAAGTTCCTGGGCAAGAAGATGATGGAGCACTCGGGAGTCGACAGGCTCGCCGCGTTCTACTCCGCCATCGACATCGTGCGCCGCGGTGGGACCATCTCGCTGTCCGGCGTGTACGGCGGCGTCGCCGACCCGTTGCCGATGCTGACGATGTTCGACAAGCAGCTCACGCTCAAGATGGGGCAGGCCAACGTCAAGCGCTGGGTGCCGGACATCATGCCGCTGCTCACCGATGCCGACCCGCTGGGCGTGGACGACTTCGCCACGCACCGGCTCCCACTGTCGGACGCCCCCCACGCTTACGAGATCTTCCAGAAGAAGCAGGACGGGGCCGTGAAGATCGTCCTCACGCCGTGAGTCCGGGGACGGGCGGGATGCGGATGGGTAGGTTGCGGATATGACCGAACTGTCCCGACTCCTGCTCGTCCGCCACGGGCAGAGCGTGGGGAACATCGCCGACGACGAGGCCCGGGCCGCCGGGGCGCACCGCCTCGACCTGGACTACCGGGACGCCGACACACCCCTGTCGGATACCGGGTTCACGCAGGCGTCGGCGGTCGGCGCGTGGCTCGCCGACCTGCCGGAGGAGCACCGACCCACGGTGTGGTTGACCTCCCCGTACCGACGCGCGGCGGACACCGCCGCCGCCGCGCTGGAGGCCGCCCGCCTGGACGCCACTCTCCTCACCGACGAGCGGCTGCGCGAGCGTGACCTCGGGATCCTGGACGGATTCACCGGACACGGTATCCGTGACCGCTTCCCGGAGGAGGCGGAGCGGCGCGACCGGATCGGGAAGTTCTACTACCGGCCCCCGGGCGGTGAGAGCTGGACGGACGTGGTCCTCCGCGTGCGTTACCTGCTCACCGACCTGCGCCAGCAGTACGCCGGTGAACGGTTGTGCGTCTTCAGCCACCAGGCGGTGATCATGGGGTTCCGGGTGGCGCTGGAGCAGATGGCCGAGCAGGACATCCTCCACGTGGACCGGGCGGACCCCCTACCCAACTGCTCGGTCACCACGTACCGGCACGGCGGCGCGGCGCTGGAACTCGAGCGGTACGCCGACACCACGGCCGTGGAGCGGGCCGCGGCACCGACGACCCGCGAGGGATCCGCGGCGGACGAGGACGGCCGGTGAACGGCGGTCCGTCGGAGAAGGAGATCGTCCTGACCTCCCACCGTCTGCGGGGCTGGGCTCTTCCCGCGCCGGGCGGCGGCAAGGAGAGCCGGGGCCGGGTGCTCGTGGTGGGAGGCGGTCGCACGACCCCGGGCGGGGTGCTCCTCGCC
>NZ_JAALEC010000430.1:0-4578 GCF_014145205.1 Dietzia sp. DQ11-44 | reverse complement strand
GACCGCCCGACCCCGGTCCACCGTGTCGATCGCGCTGTGCGCGGCGGTGCGCAGCAGCAGCCACGCGCCCCCCGCCGCGGCGGCCAGCACCAGGATGACGATCGCGGTGGCGATCACGGTGGTGGCCGTGCGGATCGGCCAGCGTCGGGGCGTCGCGAGAACCTCGCTGCTCAGGGGTGCTGTCCGGGGGGGCTCTGCTCGTGGGGGCACGGCTCCATTGTGCGGCCACGTGGGCCCGACGGGCAGGACTGGAACACGTGTTAGCGTCGCTAGATGAGGGAATCGACGCACCACGGCCCGGAACCCCGGCTCGGACTGACCTTCAGCCAGAACGGGGACGGCACCGTGAGCTGGCACCAGCCGGTCGCCGACCAGTTCGTGGACCCGTCCGGGCGCTTCGCCACGGGGGCCCTGGCGGTGTTGGTCGACTCCGGTCTCGGGGCCGAGAACCACCGCCGTCGTCCCGAGGGGATGTGGACCGTCACCACCGAACTCCGCCTGGATCTGCTGGCGCGCCCCCGTGAGGGGTCGACCGGACTGGGCGTGCGCACGGACCACCTGGGCGACGACGGCCACTGCCTCACCACGCGGGGCGACGTCCTCGATGACGACGGCGAGGTGGTCGCCGCGGGGCTGGTGAAGTCGATGGAGATCGCGGGGGTCGTGGACCCGGATGACTACGACGACGAGCCGCCGTGGCCCTCCGCGTTGGCGCCGGGAACGCTGGCCGAGGTGTTGTGCCTGACGGTGGACCACCACGATGACGGCCCGGGGGACACCCGCGCGGTGGAGGCCGTGATCGCCCCCGAACCGGCGCTCGCCAACCCGCTGGGGAACCTGCACGGCGGGGTCTTCGCGGCCGTCGCGGAGGTGGCCGGCGCCGCGGTGTTCCCGCACGAGCGAGACGTCAGTTCGTCCTCGCTCGACGTGAGGTACGTGCGGCAGATCCCGCTCGTCGGCCCGGTCACGGTGCGCGCCGAGGCGCTCCACGACGGTCGGAGCTGGGGGATCGCGCAGGCGGTCACGCGGGACGCCCGCGGCCGGGTGTGTGCGGTGGCGTCGGTCACTGTCTACGGCAGGCGGTAGATTGTTGCCGTGTCACTCAAGTACGGTCGAGGTGTCCACGACATCGATCGACGGAGGAGACGCGAGTGAAGATCGGCATCATCCTGGGCAGTGTCCGTGACGAGCGGGGCGGCGCGGCCGTGGCCGACTGGGTCACCGCGGAGGCGTCATCGCGGGAGCTCGCCACCTACGACCTGGTCGACCTCAAGTCCTTCGACGTCCCGCTCCTCACCTCGGCCACCGTGCCGGGTGCCGCGAACAAGCAGTACGACGACGAGCGGGTCACCCGGTGGAGTGAGGCGATCGACTCCTACGACGCCTTCATCTTCGTGACCCCCGAGTACAACCACGGCGTTCCCGGCGCTCTGAAGAACGCCTTCGACTCCCTCGGTGACGAGTGGGCGGACAAGCCGGTCGCCTTTGTCTCCTACGGCGCCGAGGGCGGGGTACGGGCCGTGGAGCAGTGGCGCCAGATCGTCGCGAACTTCCGGATGTTCGGCGTCCGGCAGCAGGTGTCGCTGAGCCTGTTCACCGAGTTCGGCCCGGAGGGTCTCCAGCCGAACGACCGGCGCGCGGGGGAGATCTCCACCCTCTTCGACCAGCTCGAGGACGCGGTCCGTCGGTTCGCGCCGATCCCCGCGGGCAGCGCGTAGATCTTCCCGCTACACCCGGCTCGCGGCCCGGGTGAACGACCGCCGGCCCGCCTCCACACGGAGGCGGGCCGGCGGTCGTGAGTGTGATCAGTTGAGAGCGGCGAGCGCGGAGTCGTAGTCCGGCTCGGTGGTGATCTCGTCGACGAGCTGGGTGTAGACGACCTTGCCCTCGGCGTCGAGAACGATGACCGAGCGGGCGCACAGGCCGGCCAGGGGGCCGTCGGCCATCGTGACGCCGTACGTCGAGGCGAAATCGCTGCGGAAGGTGGAACCGGCGGAGGCGTTCTCGATGCCCTCGTCGGCGGCGAAACGCTTGAGCGCGAAGGGGAGATCGGCCGAGACGTTGACGACCGCGGTGTTGTCCAGGCCGGTGGCCTTCTCGTTGAAGGTGCGGACGGACTGGGCGCAGACGCCCGTGTCGACGCTCGGGAAGATGTTGAGCACGACGTTCTTGCCCGCCAGCGACTCGGAGGTCACGGCTGACAGGTCGGTGCCGACCAGCTCGAACGCCGGGGCGGTGGTGCCGACGGCGGGGAGCTCGCCGGACGTGGTGACGGGATTTCCCTTGAATGCGGTGGTTGCCATGTGTCCGTTCTACCGGACGGGGGCGGCGTGGGCACCGCCTGCCCGGTCTGGTCGACCGCCCGCCACAGGTACCAGGAGGCGACCGAACGGTACGGGGCCCAGCTCTCGGCACGGGTGAGCATCTGCGTGGCGGTGGGCGCCTCGTCGAGCCCCGTGACCCGCTCGAATCCGCGGCGCACCCCGACATCGGCGACGGGGAACACGTCGGGTCTGTCCAACAGGAAGATCAGCACCATCTCGACGGTCCATCGGCCCACCCCGCGGACGGTGGTCAGGGAGGCGACCACCTCGTCGTCGTCGAGTTCCTCCAGCTCCGCCATCGTGGGGATCCGTCCGGTCCCCACGGCGTCGGTCAGGTCCCGGAGCGCGGCGATCTTGGGGCGGGAGACGCCGCAGGCGCGGATCTCGTCGTCGGAGAGGGCGGCCAGGAGGACGGGATCGAGATGGCGGGGCCCCGCGGCCCGCTCCCGGAGTCGGCCGGCGATCGTCGCGGCCGCCTTCACCGACAGTTGCTGGGACAGGATCGAGGAGGCCAGGCGATCGAACAGGGTGTTCGGTCCGGCGGCCGGGGCGGGCGTGAGGGTGCACGGACCGACGTACTCGATGTGGCGTCCGAGCTCGGGGTCCGCTCGGGAGAGGTATCGGACTGCGGCCGACTTGTCATATCCTGCGGGCATGTGAGCAGGCTACCCGGCGATTTTCTGGCCCATTCTGCCTCACGGGTAACAGCGGTACCGTGGCTACCGATAACTATCGGGTCACGAAATGAGTCACACACTTTTCTCGGGGGAGGAACGCCATCGTGCGTAGGACACACATCCGTCTCGCAGCGGTCGCGGCCACGGCGGCGCTCGCGCTGGGGGCCGGTGCAGGGACCGCATCCGCGGGTTCGGCGGAGCTCCCGTCGGGCACCGCGCTCTACAACGGGCTGACCATGGTGGGCTGCCAGTACGTCGACCAGTCGATGCTGCAGATGTGCGGCGGCCTGGACGCGCTCACGAGCGACGACCCGGCGGTGCTCACGGTCAATCCGTTCACCACCGACATCGTGATCCTGGGCGCGGGCCTCTATCCCGACGGGGGGATCCGGCCGGTGCTCGAGGAGCGGCTGAGGACAGGCTTCCGGCTCGCGCGGGAGTACCCCACCGCCCGCATCATCGTGACCGGTGGAGTCCCGCAGAACGGCCGCACGGAGGCCCGCGCGATGGGCGACTGGCTCCGCGGCGCCGGGATCGCACCGTGGCGGATCACCGAGGAGGGCAACTCCAACTCGACGGTCCAGAACGCCCGGTTCACCGACCAGATCTTCCGCGAGCGCGGGACCACCGGCGCGGTCGTGGTCTCCACGGGCGACCACGTCCAGCGTGCGGTGCTCAACTTCCGCCAGGCGGTCGGCGGCCGGATTCCGGTGACCGGAGTGGTGGCCCGGGGCTGACCCGGGTCTGGCCCGGGGCTGACCCGGGCTCGGCCGCGGGAGGGAACAAACCGCCAGGGCCCGGAGTTGTATGACGCGACAGCAAGTACCGTCCCGTCAGAGGAGATGCCAGTGTCCGCCATCCGTCAGGTAGTCCCGCTCGGCGCGCAGTGGCCCGGTGTCGACCCGTTCCTGTTCGCGGTCCACCACCGCGACGAGTTCCCCGCGGCCGAGGGGGAGACCATGCGTCCCGCGGCCTCCCTGGAGGGCCGGTCCATCGGAGGCGACTTCTCCGGCAAGGACGGCTGGTCGATGTACCACGGCTCAGAGGTGCCCGGCTTCCCCCAGCACCCACACCGCGGCTTCGAGACCGTCACCGTGGTGCTCGACGGCGTGGTGGACCACTCCGACTCGCTGGGCGCCGCCGCCCGCTTCGGGCACGGTGACACACAGTGGCTCACCGCCGGTGCGGGGATCTCGCACTCGGAGATGTTCCCCCTGCTGGATCCCGACGCGACCAACACCATGGAGCTGTTCCAGATCTGGCTCAACCTCGCCCCCGAGGACAAGTCCGCCGAGCCGTACTTCGACATGTTCTGGTCCGAGGACACCCCGGTCGTCGTCCGCGGTGAGGAGGGGGCCGCCGCGCGCGTCCGGGTGATCGCCGGGGAGATCGACGGGATCCGGGCACTCGACCCGCCACCGCACTCCTGGGCCGCGCGCCCGGACAGCCACCTCGCCATCTGGATCGTCACCCTCGACCCCGGGGTCAGCACCGAGCTCCCGGCGTTCGACCCGTCCGCCTCCCGGGTCCTGTACAACTACGGCGGCGAGCTGACCGCCGACGGGCAGCGGCTCGGC
>NZ_JAALEC010000429.1:0-2807 GCF_014145205.1 Dietzia sp. DQ11-44 | reverse complement strand
GGCGGTACTCGTCCCCCTGGTGCTGCTCGCCGTGGTCCTCGTCCTGGTGCGGGACGTCCGCGACGAGGCGGCCGAGTCCGCCGCGAGCGAGCCCGTGACCGCGGTGACCATCCCGGCCCCCGGGGCCGACTCCGAGGAGTGCCTGTCGCTGGTCGAGTCCCTCCCGGACACCCTCGGTGAGGCGAACCGGGTCGCGTTCGTCGAGCCCGCACCGCCGGGCGCCGCGGCCTACCGGCTGCCCGATGCCGAGACCGTCGTCGTCCGCTGTGGTCTCCCCGCCCCGCCGACCTTCACCGTCGGGGTGCCGCTCCAGGAGGTCAACGGCGTCCAGTGGTTCAACGAACCGGACCCGGACCCCGCTGTGACGTCGTCCACGTGGGTCGCCGTCGACCGACCGGAGTACATCGCGGTCACCCTCCCCGCGACCGGCGGTACCGGTCCGATCCAGGATCTCTCGGACGCCCTCACCGCCGGTCTCGAGGCCGTCGAACCGCGGCCCGCGCCGATCGGGTGACCGGGCGGGGTCAGCAGCCGGCGAGCGCTGTCCTCACGAGAGTGTCGAGCAGGGTCCGGTAGTCGACGCCGGAGGCCGCCCACATCTGCGGGTACATCGAGATCGGGGTGAACCCCGGCATGGTGTTGACCTCGTTGATCACCGGACCGTCCTCGGTGACGAAGAAGTCGACCCGGCTCAGCCCCCGGGCATCCAGGGCGTGGAACGCCTCGACGGCCAGGGCGCGCAGCCGGTCGGTGTCCGCGTCGGGGAGCAGCGCGGGGAGGTCGAACGTGCAGACGTCGTCGAGGTACTTGGTGTCGAAGTCGTAGAAGGAGTCGCCCTCGGTCTCGCCCTCCAGACCGGTGGGCTCACCGGGGATGTGCAGTTCGGCGGGCAGGCTCGCCTCCACCCGACCGTCCGGGTACTGCAGGACACCGCATTCGACCTCGCGGCCCACGATGGCGGCCTCGACGATCACCTTGGGGTCGAACCGGCGGGCCTCGGCGATGGCCGCGTCCAGATCCGCCGCGCGGGAGACCTTGGTGATCCCGATGGACGAGCCACCGCGGGCGGGCTTGACGAACAACGGGAACCCGAGCCGGTCGAGTTCCGTCTGCGGCAGCGTCGCGATCCCGGGACGCAGCACCACCTGCTCACCGATCGGCAGACCCGCCGCACCCAGCACGACCTTGGTGAACTCCTTGTCCATGCCGGCCGCACTGGCGAACACCCCCGGACCCACGTAGGGGATCCCCGAGAGTTCGAGGAGTCCCTGGACGGTGCCGTCCTCCGCGTGGGTGCCGTGCATGACGGGGAAGACCACGTCCACGCGGGCGGCCTGCTCACCGGCCCGCTCCCCGTCCACGTACCGCAGGACCCCGCGGTCACCGGTGGACAGTCCCAGCGCCACCTGTGGTCGCCCCGGGTCGACCTCCGGCATGACGCGGTCGACGATCCGCAGGCCCGACACGTCGTCGGGACCCAGGGTCCACCGCCCCGATCCGGTGATCCCGACGGGGATCACCTCGTAGACGGATCGGTCGAGATGTGCCATGACGGCGCCGGCGGACACGCAGCTCACGGAGTGCTCCGTGCTGCGGCCGCCGTAGAGGACGGCAACGGTGATGCGATTCACCGGGCCGAGGCTACTCGGGCTTGGTGCTCCGTCTCATGAGGCGCACCGCCACCTCGACGGCGTCACCACCCTCGTGGCAGATCTCGTGGACGGCCTCGGTGAGCGGCATCTCGACCCCGACCTGTCGGGCGAGCGCACGGATGGAGGTGCAGGACTTGACCCCCTCCGCGACCTGTCCGTTGGTGGCCTCCTGGGCCTGCTCCAGGGTTTCGCCCTTGCCCAGCCGTTCACCGAAGGTCCGGTTGCGGGACAGGGGCGAGGTGCAGGTGGCGACGAGGTCGCCGAGCCCCGCGAGTCCGGCGAAGGTCATCTGGTTGGCGCCGAGCGCCACCCCGAGCCTCGTCGACTCCGCCAACCCACGGGTGACGAGCGTGGCCATGGTGTTGTCACCCAGGCCCATCCCGGTGGCGATGCCACACACCAGAGCGATGACGTTCTTGGTGGAGCCTCCGATCTCGCACCCCACCACATCGGTGTTGGTGTAGGGACGGAAGTAGGGGGTGGAGAACGCGTCCTGCAGGCGGGCCGCCCGGTCGACGTCCGTACAGGCGATCACCGTCGCCGCAGGCTGACCCTCGGCGATCTCCCGCGCGAGGTTGGGGCCGGACAACGCGGCGATCCTGTCCCCCGTCAACCCGGTGACCTCGGCGACGACCTCGCTGATGCGCATCAGCGACCCGGTCTCGATCCCCTTCGCCAGGGAGATCACCCCGGCGTCCGACTCGAGGAGGTCGACCCATTTCTCCAGGTTCCCCCTCAGGCTCTGCGACGGGACGGCCAGGACGACCTCGTGGGAGCCCGCGAGCACCTCGGCCGGGTCCGTCGAGGCGGTCACCGTCGCGGGCAGGACGATGCCCGGCAGGTACTTCTCGTTACAGTGCCGCTCGTTGATCCCGTCGGCCACCTCGTCCCGGCGGGCCCACATGACCACCTCCGACCCCGCGTCCGCGAGCACCTTGCCGACGGCGGTCCCCCACGACCCCGCACCCATCACCGCGACCCGCGCCATTTCGCCTCCCGGCTCGTCGTCCCCCACCCGGGCCATCGCCGGTGGATCGTGTGCAAACGCTACCCGGCCCGGCGCGCTCGCGAGGGTCTGCTGGCAGGATGGCGGTCGATGAGTACGGTGTCGGGTCACGGGGCGACTGACGGCGGGTGGACGATAGTCGTCCCCGT
>NZ_JAALEC010000428.1:0-2274 GCF_014145205.1 Dietzia sp. DQ11-44 | reverse complement strand
GGGCTGCGCTGCGCTCACCCGCGCGGTCTGGCCCACGGACCCCGTCCAGCGCCTGCTGCCGGAGGCGCTGCGTGACGGCGCGCCCGGACCGCGCACCACCCCGACCCCCGAGGAGAATCGATGACCGATCAGACCGGAGTCCCGGCCTCCCGGGGCGGGGGCGATCACCACCTTCTCGGTGCGGAGCCGCACACCGCCAACGAGATCGACCTCGCCGAGGCCGAGGAGGAGGCCAAGGGCTCACCGCCCAAGAACCTGCTCGACGGCATGATCAAGGCCCTCCGGCCACGGCAGTGGGTCAAGAACGTCCTCGTGGTCGCGGCCCCCGCCGCGGCCGGGTCGCAGACGCTCACCGACACCTCGGTCCTCTTCTCGGTCTTCATCGCCTTCGTGGCGTTCTGCATGGCGGCCTCGAGCGTGTACCTGATCAACGACGCGATGGACGTCGAGGCGGACCGCGCGCACCCCACCAAGCGGTTCCGTCCCATCGCCGCCGGGGTGCTGCCGGTCGGACTGGCCTACGGCATGGCGGTGGCGCTCATCGTCGCCTCGATCAGCATCTCGGTGCTGTTCACCCACCCGGCGCTGGCGATCGTCGTGGCCGTGTACATCGTGCTGCAGCTCATGTACTGCTTCGGACTCAAGCACCAGCCGGTGCTCGACATCGCGTTCGTCTCCTCCGGGTTCCTGCTCCGCGCGGTGGCGGGCGGCGCGGCGGCCGAGGTCGAGATCTCGCAGTGGTTCCTGCTGGTCATGGCGTTCGGCTCCCTGTTCATGGCGGCCGGTAAGCGGTACGCCGAACTGAACCTGCACCTGAGGACCGGGGCCAAGATCCGCAAGGCCCTGGAGAGCTACACCCCGACCTACCTGCGGTTCGTGTGGACGCTGTCGGCGACGGTGCTCGTGCTCTGCTACGCCCTGTGGGCGTACGACCGCGGTTCCGATCCCACCCAGCCGTCCGGCTCGGCCGTGTGGTTGCAGATCTCGATCGTGCCGTTCACCATCGCGGTGCTGCGCTATGCGGTCGACGTCGACGCCGCCCAGGCCGGCGAGCCCGAGGACATCGCGCTCGGGGACCGCGTCCTGCAGGTCCTGGCCGGGCTGTGGGTCCTGACCGTCGTGATCGGCGTCTACCTCGTGCCGTCCTTCGCCTGACCGGGGTGGGCGGGCGATGTCGGAGGTGACGGCGGGGAATCCGGGAGCGGGGCGTCCGGCAGCGGACCGGCCCCCGGCGACCGTGGCCTCGCGGAACCCTGAGCGGATCACCGACCGGATCACGGAGCGGATCACCGGGCGACCCCGGGCCGAGCCGGCCGTCTTCTGGGGCGGCCTCGTCGTGGTGGTGGCGGTGTTCCTCGCCGGCGCGTGGCAGCGCCGGTGGATCGCCGACGACGGGCTGATCGTCCTGCGCACGGTCCGCAACCTCATCGCCGGCAACGGACCCGTGTTCAACGCGGGGGAGCGGGTCGAGTCCAACACCTCCACCCTGTGGACCTATCTCGTCTATCTCACCCACGAGGTCGTCGGCTATCGGCTCGAGCTGGTCGCCCTGGGGTTGGCGCTGACGCTGAGCATGATCGCGGTCGCGTGCGCGATGCTCGGCACCCGCGTGATGTACCGGGGCACCCGGCGCGCCCCCGCCGGTGGTCCGATGCTGCTGTTGCCGCTGGGCGTGGTGGTCTACATCATGCTGCCGCCCGCCCGGGACTTCGCGAGCTCGGGCCTGGAGACGGGGCTGGTGATCTGCTGGATCGGCGTCATGTGGCTCGGCCTGCAGCGGTGGGCCCGCGCGCCGCACCGCGAGTACCGGTTCGGTCTACCCGCGGTGGGCACGGCCGCGATGGCGTTCATCGCCGGGCTCGGTCCGCTGGTGCGCCCCGAGTTGGCGCTGGCGGCGGTGGTGTTCCTGGCGCTGCTGGCGGCGTCACAGCAGTCATGGCGGCATCTGGGCTGGTTGGTCGCCATCGCCGGAACCGTCCCGGTGGTCTACCAGATCTGGCGGATGTCGTACTACGCCCTGCCCTATCCGTTGACGGCCGTCGCCAAGGACGCGGGCGGGTCCAAGTGGGACAAGGGAGCCCAGTACCTGTGGGACCTGCTGTCGCCGTATGTCCTGCTCCTGCCGCTGGCGGTGGTCCTGCTCGCCGGGCTGGTCTCGCTGTGGGCCGTGCGCCGGTCGGACCCCGCCGCGTCCGGGTCCCCGCGTCGCCGGGGTGGGGTGACCGGTGACGACGACGAGGTGGGCGGTCTGCTCCGCCTGCGCGGCCGGGTCCG
>NZ_JAALEC010000427.1:0-2207 GCF_014145205.1 Dietzia sp. DQ11-44 | reverse complement strand
CGACCAGACCGGAGATCGCGGCCGCGGCCAGATCGGCGGCCGCGAGCGGGGCGAGGGCGCCGTGGCGGCGACCCACCGCGGTGCGCACGGGTTCGCAGACCACGACGTCGGCGAGGGCCCGCGACATGCGGGAACTCACCGACTCACTCCACCATCATCCGGACGGTCTCGGCGACGACCGCCGGACGGTCGGAGCCCTCGACCTCCACGGTCACCAGACTGCCCAACTGGACCCCGGAGGCCCTGCGCTGGAGCGAGGTGAGCTCGATCCCCGCCCGGATGCGCGATCCCACCGGGACCGGTGCCGGGAACCGGACCTTGTCGACGCCGTAGTTGATCATCATCCGGAACCCCCGGATCTCCATGACCTCCGCGCCCAGCACGGGCAGCAGGGAGAGGGTCAGGTAGCCGTGGGCGATGGTGGCACCGTAGGGCCCCTGCGCCGCACGGACCGGGTCGACGTGGATCCACTGGTGGTCCCCGGTCGCGTCGGCGAACGCGTCGATGCGGTCCTGGGTGATCTCCATCCAGTCGCTGTACCCCACGTGTCGCCCGAGTTCGGCCTCGAGCTGCTCCAGTCCCTCGAACACCCTCATGACAGTCCTCCTCGCTGCACCAGTTGCGATGCGATGACGTTGCGTTGGATCTCGTTGGTCCCCTCGCCCACGATCATGAGCGGGGCGTCGCGGAAGTACCGCTCCACGTCGTACTCCGTGGAGTAGCCGTACCCGCCGTGGATCCGGACCGCGTCGAGCGCGATCTCCATGCCGACCTCGGAGGCGAACAGCTTGGCCATTCCGGCCTCCATGTCGCAGCGCTCGCCGGCCTCGGAACGCTCGGCGGCGTGGAGCGTGAGCTGGCGCGCGGCGGACAGCTTGGTGGCCATGTCGGCCAGACGGTGACCGACCGCCTGGTGCTTCCAGATGGGCTGCCCGAACGACTCCCGCTGCTGCGCGTAGGCGAGAGAATCCTCGAGGGCGGCGGCCGCCACCCCGAGGGCACGGCCGGCCACCTGGATCCGTCCGGTCTCCAGGCCCTTCATCATCTGGGCGAAGCCACGTCCGGGCTCGCCGCCGAGCACCCGCGTGGCGGGCGTGCGATAGCCGTCGAAGGCCAGCTCACACGTCTCGACGCCCTTGTACCCGAGCTTGGACAGGTCCCTCGAGACGGTCAGCCCGGGACCGTGCCCGACCAGGACGATCGAGATCCCCCTGTGCGCGGGCGTCGCCGACGGGTCAGTCTTGCAGAGCAGGGCGATGAGGCCGGAGCGGCGCGCGTTCGAGATCCACGTCTTGGCCCCGGTGATCACCAGGTCGTCTCCGTCGGGTGTCGCGACGGTGCCCATGGCCTGGAGGTCCGACCCCCCGCCGGGCTCCGTGAGGGCCATGGTCGCCCGCACCTCACCCGTGGCCATCGTCGGGAGGTGGGTGGACTTCTGCTCCTCGGTGCCGAACTCGGTGAGGAGCTTCGCCACCACCGTGTGCCCGCCCATGGCGCCCGCCAGGGACATCCAACCGCGGGCGAGTTCCTCGGTGACGCGCACGAAGCAGGGCATCGAGACCGGCATCCCGCCGTACTCCTCGGGGACGGCCAGGCCGTAGATCCCGATCTGCTTCATCTGCTCGATCCAGCGTTCCGGGTACTCGTCCGCGTGCTCCATCTCGCGCACGGACGGCCTGACCTCGCGGTCGATGAACCGGCGCACGGTCGCGACGAGGTCGGCCTCGTCCTGGTTCAGGTCCGGCACCGGTGACACCTCGTCGTCGTCTCGATCCGCCCGTCGGGCGGGGTCCGGACATCATCGCAACCCTCCATCCGATAGTCAATAATCATGCGCATGGTTTGGTTAGGATGCCGGTCATGGACACTCGCGACGCCCGGCCCGTCGGCGGACCCTACTTCGACCAGCTGGCGGTGGGTCAGGTCGTCGTCGACGCCCCGTCCGTCACCCTGACCGACGGTCTCGCCGCCGCACACCAGGCGATCCTCGGCGACCGGCTGCGGCTCCCCCTGGACCGTCGTCTCGCCCACGCCGTCACCGGCGGCACGGTGGCCCACCCGGGCCTCGTCGTCGACGTCGCGATCGGCCAGTCCACCCTCGTCACCCAGCGCGTCCGGGCCAACCTCTTCTACCGCGGCCTGCGTCTGCTCACCGCACCCCGGATCGGTGACACCCTGACCACCCGGACGGAGGTCGTGGGACTCAA
>NZ_JAALEC010000043.1:0-28377 GCF_014145205.1 Dietzia sp. DQ11-44 | reverse complement strand
GAGCTGCGGGCGTGGCGGGACGACCTCACGAGGGTGGGCAGCGGGATCGATCTGAGGCGGACCGACGAGGGGTGGCGCCTCTACACGCGTCGGGAGTTCGCGCCGTACGTGGAGCGCCTCCTCACCGACGGCACCCGGTCCACCCTCACCCGGGCGGCACTCGAGACCCTCGCGGTGATCGCCTACCGGCAACCCGTCACACGGTCGCGCGTGGCGGCCGTCCGCGGGGTCAACGTGGACGGCGTGATGCGGACCCTCGTGGCCCGCGGTCTGGCCGTGGAATGCGGCACCGATACGGACACGGGGGGCATCCTGTATAGGACCACGGAGCTATTTCTGGAAAGATTGGGGCTGACGTCGCTCGACGAGCTCCCGGACATCGCCCCGTTGCTGCCGGATGTCGACCTGGTCGACGAGATGAGCGACGATCCCGCGGAGGACCCGCGGATACCCCTGGGGCGGCGCAGAACCGCTGCGCCCGACCCCGCCCATGAACACCAGAATGAAGAGATGTGACGCACTCATGACTGAGTCCGCTGGCCGAGACGGCTCACCGGTCCGCCTCCAGAAGATCCTGGCACAGGCCGGGATCGCCTCCCGCAGGGCCTCGGAGGACCTCATCGCCCGAGGGCGGGTGGAGGTCAACGGGAAGATCGTGCGCGAGATGGGCGTCAAGGTCGATCCCACCACGGCGGTGATCCGCGTGGACGGCACCCGGATCGTCCTCGACGACGACCTGGTCTACCTGGCGCTGAACAAGCCCCGCGGGTACCACACCACCATGTCGGACGACATGGGTCGGCCCTGTGTGGGCGACCTGGTCGCCGACCGGGTCGACGCCGGACAGCGGCTCTTCCACGTGGGCCGCCTGGACGCCGACACCGAGGGGCTGCTGTTGGTGACGAACGACGGCGAGCTCTCGCACCGTCTGATGCACCCGTCCTACGAGGTGTCCAAGACCTACATGGCCACCGTGACGGGGGTCGTCGGCAAGGGCGTCGGCAAGAAGCTACGCGAGGGCATCGAGCTCGAGGACGGCCCGGCCAAGGTCGACCAGTTCGCGATCGTCGACGTCCACGAGGGACGCTCGCTGGTCAAGGTGGTGCTCCACGAGGGGCGTAAGCACATCGTCCGCCGGATCCTCGACGAGGTCGGGTATCCCGTCGAGTCGCTGGTGCGGATCCGCTTCGGCGCCGTCGCGCTGGGCGACCAGCGCGCGGGGAGTTTCCGGAAGCTCAACCGTAAAGAGGTCTCGGATCTCTACTCCGCGGTGGGCCTGTGAGCGCGCCGGCCGGACCCGCCGGCGTCCCGCGGCGACGGATCGCGATCGACGGTCCCGCCGGTACCGGCAAGTCGACGCTCGCCCGGACGCTCGCCGAGCGGCTCGGTGGGGCGTACCTCGACACCGGTGCGATGTACCGGGTGGCCACGCTGCAGGTACTGCGCGCCGGGATCGACCCGGAGGACGCCGCCGCGGTGATCGCCACGTCCGCCGATCTGCCGATGGAGATCGGCACCGACGCGGGATCCGAGCGGATCCTCCTCGCCGGCGAGGACGTGAGCGACGAGATCCGCACCGCCCGTGTCACCGCGGGCGTCTCGGCGGTCTCCGCCGTCCCGGAGGTCCGGGCCAACCTGGTCGGGCTCCAGCGTCGCCTGGCCTCCGGAGGTGGCACGGTCGTCCTCGAGGGCCGCGACATCGGCACGGTGGTGCTCCCCGACGCCGAGGTGAAGGTCTATCTCACCGCGAGCCCGGAGATCCGGGCCCGGCGCCGGACCGAACAGGATCGCGCCGCCGGCCGTGACGCCGACTACGACGAGGTGCTGGCCGCGGTGATCGAGCGGGACCGCAAGGACTCCACCCGCGCCGCGAGCCCGCTCCGGCCGGCCGAGGACGCGATCGTCATCGACACCTCAGACCTCACCCTCGACGAGGTGCTCGACCGGTTGGTCGCACTCGCGGAGGGCGCCGACGCGTCGCACGGCGACGCCGCAGAAGGGAACACACAGTGAGCAGCAACGAGGACTTCGACCTCCCCACGGGTCCGGTCGAGGAGACCGTCGAGGACGCGTGGAACGACGACACGGACTGGGACGCCGTGGCCGAGGAGTGGGCCGACGAGATCGGCGCCGAGATCGACGGGGTGGAGATCCTGCCCACCGTCGCCATCGTGGGACGGCCCAATGTGGGCAAGTCCACGCTGGTCAACCGGATCATCGGTCGTCGCGAGGCCGTGGTGGAGGACGTCCCCGGGGTGACCCGGGACCGCGTCTCCTATGAAGCCCTGTGGAACGGCCGCACCTTCATGGTGCAGGACACCGGTGGGTGGGAGCAGGACGCCAAGGGCATGCACCGCTCCATCGCCCAGCAGGCCGAGATCGCCATGGGCACCGCCGACCTCATCGTCCTGGTGTGCGACGGGAACGTGGGCATCACCTCGGCGGACGAGACCGTGGCCAAGAGCCTGCGCCGCTCGGACACCCCCGTGATCCTGGCGGTCAACAAGGTCGACAGCGAGAAGGCCGAGCTGCAGTCGGCCGAGTTCTGGGGGCTGGGCCTCGACCAGCCCTACGCCATCTCCGCCGCACACGGCCGCGGCACCGCCGACCTGCTCGACGAGATCCTCCGCCGGCTGCCCTCCAAGGCCCGGATGCGTGAGACGACCGACGTGCCGCGGCGCGTGGCGCTGGTCGGCAAGCCCAACGTCGGCAAGTCGAGCCTGCTCAACAAGCTCACCGGCGAGGAGAGGTCGGTGGTCGACAACGTCGCGGGCACCACCGTCGACCCGGTGGACTCGCTCGTCGAGTTGGGCGGCAAGACCTGGCGCTTCGTGGACACCGCCGGTCTGCGGAGGAAGGTCAACCAGGCCTACGGGCACGAGTACTACGCCTCGCTCCGCACCCGTGGTGCCATCGAGGCCGCCGAGGTCGTGGTGCTGCTGCTGGACGCCTCCGAACCGATCACGGAGCAGGACCTGCGGGTCATCTCCATGGTCGCCGATGCCGGTCGGGCGCTGGTGATCGCCTTCAACAAGTGGGACCTGGTGGACGAGGACCGCCGGTACGACCTGGACAAGGAGATCGACAGGGAGCTGTCCAAGATCCTCACGTGGGCCTACCGGGTGAACATCTCGGCCACCACGGGCCGTGCCCTGGCCAAGCTGGTGCCGGCGATGGAGGGCGCACTCGACTCCTGGGACAAGCGCATCCCCACCGGTCCACTCAACACGTGGATGAGCGAGGTCGTGGCCGCCACCCCGCCGCCGATGCGGGGCGGGAAGCTCCCGCGGATCCGCTTCTGTACGCAGGCCACCACCCGGCCCCCCACGTTCGTGTTCTTCTCCACCGGGTTCCTGGAGGCCGGCTACCGGCGGTTCCTGGAGCGGCGGCTGCGCGAGACCTTCGGCTTCGACGGCTCCCCGGTCCGGGTGAACGTGCGCGTCAAGGAGCGTCGACAGCGCAAGTGACCAGGCGATTGGAGCGCTCCCACAGGCGTGCGCTAGTCTGATCCAGTCGCCGCGCGAGACGCGGTGGCGGGCGGGCTGTGGCGCAGCTTGGTAGCGCACTTGACTGGGGGTCAAGGGGTCGCAGGTTCGAATCCTGTCAGCCCGACACAACACACGAGCAGGGCGGTCTTCCACGAGGGAGACCGCCCTGTCTCATTTCGCGCCTCGGGGCTACACGCCGGTGTTTAGATGGGATCTCCTCCACCAGAGCGCTCATGAGGGGTGACGATGACCGAAATCACGATCGGCAGCGCGGTGGGCGCTCCGGACGTCCCGGCCCGGCTCGACGCCAGTCGTTTCAACCGTCACACCTTCTGGTGCGGTCAGAGCGGCAGCGGGAAGACCTACGCGCTGGGGGTCGTGCTCGAACAGTTGCTCCTGCACACCGAACTCCCGATGGTCGTCCTGGACCCCAACGCCGACTTCGTCCGGCTACCCGAGTCGCGGGAGGACGCCGACCGGGCGGACTCGGCTCGATTGTCAGAGCTGGATATCCGGGTGTTCCGCTCGTCCGCCGGCGCGGGGGAGCGTCTGCACGCCCGGTATCTCGACCTGTCCCCGGCGTCCAAGGCCGCTCTGATGCAGCTTGACCCCATCGCGGACGCCGAGGAGTACAACGTCCTCCTGCACGCCGACGTCCGCGCGGAGCACTTCGACCCCACGACCGCGATAGACCGGATGCGAGCGTCGACCGACCCTGGGGAGGTTCGGCTGTCCTACCGGATGGAGAACCTCCAGGTGCTCGAATGGGATCTGTGGTCCCGAGGTGGGAACTCCGTCGTGGACGTCATCGACGAGCGCCCCCGCGCGACCGTGCTGGATCTCGGAGGCTTCCAACACCCGGCCGAATCCAAGGTCGCGGCGTTGGCCGTCCTGGAACACCTGTGGACGCGGCGCGAGGAGCGACGTCCGATCCTCGTCGTGATCGACGAGGCGCACAACATCTGCTCGCCGGACCCCCAGGACGATGTCGAGCGTGCGCTCACCCGCCAACTGGTCCAGATCGCCGCCGAGGGCCGCAAGTTCGGGCTGTGGTTGCTGCTGTCGACCCAGCGTCCGAACAAGATCCACCCGAACGTGCTCTCGCAGTGCGACAACCTTGGTCTGATGCGCGTCAACTCGCCCAGGGACCTCCTGGAGCTCGCGGAGGTGTTCGGGTTCGCCGGCGAAGACCAGAGAAGACCAGATACGGCGATCCGCCTCGTTCGCACAGGGACAGGCGCTCTTCGCCGGGGGCTTCGTCTCCGAGCCGACGTACGTGCAGATGGGCCGCCGGATCACCGAGGAGTCGGGTGGGGACGTCCGGGTGCCACTACGCGACGACAGGTGAGGTGACGGCCTCTCCCGGGTTCACGGGCGCAGGCGTCACACCAGCGCCGCGAGTCGCCTCCTGCGACAGTTCTGGGTGACGATCCACGCGACGTCGCGGCTGTCCGTCGGGAAGTTGAGACCGTCGTCGACGGCATCGAGAACACTGGACGCGTTTCTCGACATGATGCGCGGCGCCACCACCGGGAAGATGGTCGTACGGATCGCGACCGAGCAGTAGTAGGGCCCCACTCGTGGCGCGTCGACGGATCCGCGCTCCGGTCGAGCGGGACGGCATGTGATCCCCGAAGGGGGCATCATGGCAGCATGAAGTCCATCGGCGGTGACCGCCGGAGCGGGGGAGGGGTGCTCGGGTATGACCAGTCACGATCAGGACGGTGACGGCGAGGACGCCCGCGCCCGCCTGATCCGCCACGTCGACGATCTGTGCGCGGGCACGGCCCCCTCGGGACCCCGAGAACTCTCCGATCGGGCGGCCCTGCTGGTCGCCTGTGGTCTCGTCGAACCGCGGATCGTCGACGTGGTGCTCGCGCGACTCCACCGGAATCTGCCCTTCCCCACAGTCGGCGGTTTCCACCAATTGCGTGTGATCGAGGAACAACGTCACGACCTCAGGCGGCTGCTCGGCACCCCGTTGCCGTCGGTCCTGAGGGTGGCGTTGCGCACCCGTCTGGCAGACCTCGACCGGAGGTACGTCGCCCTGCGCACCGGGTTCACCCGCGGCGCAGGTGTCTTCGCATATCGGATCAAGGACATCCGCGCAGACCGCAAGCGAGGGGTCCACCTGGACCCGGAGGACCGGGGTCGGCTCTTCGACGCCCTCGCCTCCACTCCGACGAGGGCACCGGTGCCGATGGTGCCCAAGACCATGGTCGAGTTGGGCACCGCGGCGGCCGCCTACGGGCAGCGCGAGATGGGAAGGGTCGTCCTGCCGCACCGTGTCCAGGCCGTGGTGGAGTCGCTGCCCTCTCTCCCACGGATCCGGGCGGACAACCGCCGCCTGCCCGAGATGTACACGGCGCTGCTCATGGAGGTCGGCGGGCTGTACGACCGACTGATCCGGGCCTACGTGCGCGGGGGGCGATCAGTGGAGGAGATCCGGTTGCAGTTCGACGCGGAGACCGAGGTGGTGGGGCTCGCCGGAGACCTCTGCCGACTCCGCGAGACGGCGGCGACGCCGGGTGTCCCACCCGCGCGTGACGGGTTCACCATCCTGACCGGGATGGGCGCGGCTATCGACGAGGTCTGGGCCGAGGTGGTCGAGCGGGCGGTCGCGTTCCGCGAACTGGTGGAATCGGTGGAGACCCGCGCCGACGCCGCGGTGTCCGAGGCCGCGCGGCTCGACGACATCGCGCGCGAGAACGGTGTGAGGCCTCCGTCCACCGTGCATGCGCCCAGTCCCGCGGACCTCACGGCCGAGCACCTGGCGGCCCGCGCCGGTGACCGGATGCTCTCCACCGAGGCGATGCGCAGGCTGCGCGGGCAGATCGACCCTGATCGCTGACGCAGCGAGCAGCGGGGTGCGCCGCCGAACCCGTCAGCCCCTGCGTACGGTGGCATCAACTGTTCTGTAGACCGGGAAGGACTCCACGCGTGGGATTCGCCAACCGCTTCTGGAAGCTGATGGGCTCCACCCAGGGCCGGGACACCTCGCGCGCGCAGAGTGCGGTCGAGGCGTCCCACGGCTTCGACGACTGGGCCTCGGGAATGGAGGACGCCGAGTTCGCGGACGCCGCCCACGATCTGCAGCTCTTCGGCGAGTCCCCCGAGGACCTCGCACGCTTCCTCGCCCTGGCCCGGGAGGCCGCGTCCCGAGCCGTCGGACTGAGGCCGTTCGACGTCCAGCTCCAGGGCGCACTGAGGATGTTCGCGGGGGACGTGGTGGAGATGGCGACCGGAGAGGGCAAGACCCTCTCTGGTGCGGTCGCGGCGGCCGGGTACGCACTCCAGGGGCACACCGTCCACGTGATCTCCGTCAACGACTACCTCGCGGCCCGTGACGCGCGGTGGATGGGGCCGATGTTCGAGCTCCTGGGGCTGACGGTGGGTCACGTCACCGAGTCGTCGTCCCGCGAGGACCGTCGCGGCGCCTACTCCTGCGACATCACCTACGGGTCCGTCTCCGAGATCGGTTTCGACGTGCTGCGGGAGCAGCTGGTCACCGATCCCGCGGACCTCATCGCGCCCACGACCGACGTCGCTCTGGTCGACGAGGCCGACTCGGTCCTCGTCGACGAGGCGTTGGTCCCGCTGGTGCTCGCCGGGTCCACCTCCGGGGAGGCGCCCACGGGGGAGATCCTCTCCGCGGTCCGGAAGCTGCGAGCGGGCCGCCACTACGAGACCGACTCCGAGCGGCGCAACATCTTCCTGACGGACGACGGTGCCGAGGCGATCGAGGGCGAACTGGGGATCGGGGACCTCTACGACGCGGAGCATGTCGCCACGACGCTGGTCCAGGTCAATGTCGCCCTACACGCCTGTTTCCTGCTGAGGCGGGACGTGGACTACATCGTCCGTGACGGGCGGGTCCAGCTGATCAACGCCTCGCGGGGTCGCGTCGCCGAACTGCAACGGTGGCCGGACGGACTGCAGGCGGCGGTCGAGGCCAAGGAGGGGGTCGCGGTCTCGGAGGCCGGTCAGATCCTCGACAGCATCACGGTCCAGGCGTTCATCGGCCGATACGACCGCGTGTGCGGAATGACGGGAACGGCCCTGGCGGCCGGGGCGCAGCTGCGCGAGTTCTACTCACTGGGCGTGTCCCAGATCGACCCGAACACCCCCTGCGTCCGGGTCGACGAGGCCGATCGGACGTATATCGACGTCGACAGCAAGACCCGGGCCGTCGTCGAGCACATCGCCGCCGTCCACTCGACCGGTCAGCCGGTGCTCGTGGGAACCCACGACGTCGCGGAGTCGGAGGAGCTCGCCGCACGCCTGTCCGAGAAGGGCGTGGAGTGCGTGGTACTCAACGCCAAGAACGACGAGGAGGAGGCGGCCATCATCGCCGAGGCGGGGGACGTGGGCAACGTCACCGTCTCCACCCAGATGGCGGGCCGCGGCACGGACATCCGTCTGGGTGGGTCCGACGAATCCCGCCGCGACGAGGTGGTCGAACTCGGCGGTCTGCACGTGGTGGGGACCGGGCGGCACCGGACGGAGAGGCTCGACAACCAGCTGCGCGGGCGCGCCGGACGCCAGGGAGACCCCGGAAGTTCGGTGTTCTTCGCCGCGATGGACGACCCGGTCGTGACCTCGGCCCTGGAACCCGAGAAGATCCCCACCGCGCACGACAGGATCAGCGGGCTGCTCAAGGGCAACCGTGGCCGGGACGCGGTCGACCACGCCCAGCGTGTCACCGAGGGCCAGATGCTCGCGATCCACTCCAACACCTGGCGGTACAGCCGACTCCTCGCCGAGCAACGCGCCATCCTCGCCGAGCGTAGGGCGGCCCTGTTGGTCACGGAGAAGGCGTTCGAGGAACTCACCGCGCACGATCCCGGGCGCAGCGCCGAACTCGTGGAGACGCACGGCCGTGACGCCGTGGTGCAGGGGTGCCGGGACATCATGCTGTGGCACCTCGACCGGGGCTGGGCCCGTCACCTGGAGACGATGAACGACGTCCGCGAGTCCATCCACCTCAGGGCCCTGGGGCGGGAGAACCCCCTCGACGAGTTCCACAGGATCGCGATCGATCACTTCAGGGACCTCGCCTCGGACGCGGTCCGGGAGTCTGAGACCACGTTCGCCGAGATCGAGTTCACCGATTCGGGGGTGGATCTGGTGGCCAACGCGATGGCGCGGCCCACCTCGACGTGGACGTACATGGTCCACGACAACCCGATGGCGGCGGGTGGCAACGTCTTCTCCGGGATGATGTCGACCTTCCGATGAGCGCGGCGCGGGAGGGACGGCGTGAGACCGATCTGAGGGAATGGCGGACCGGCGAGGGCAGGGTCCTCGGTGCGCGCATCCCGCAACCGCGCGACGGGCACCTCTCCGCCGCGGTGCCACCCGGTCTCGGGTACGAACCGCCGCCGCGTGACCCCCAGGTCAGCGACAGATTCTGGACGCTCCCCAACGTCATCTCGCTGGCGCGCATCGCGCTTATCCCGGTGCTCGTGGTGAGCATCCTGGTCTGGGACGACCCGCCGCTGGCGCTGTGGCTCCTCGGCGCGTTGGTCGTCTCCGACTGGCTCGACGGCAAGATCGCACGACTGTGGAACATGCGGTCCACCTGGGGCGAGCGTCTCGACCCCCTCGCCGACCGCATCCTGGTGGCCGCTGTGCCCGTGGCCTTCGCCGTCGCCGGGTACATCCCTGTCTGGGTCGTGGCGATCCTCCTGGTCAGGGACGCGCTGTTGGTGGGGACCGTCCCCGTGTACCGCCGGAGAGGGATCGAACCGGAGGTCACCTACCTGGGCAAAGCCGCCACGTTCGCGCTGTTCTGGTCCCTTCCCCTGCTCCTCGCCGGGTTCGCGGGAGTCCCCGGCGGGGAGGGTTTCCTGATCCTCGGAGAGGCGTGCCTGTACTGGGGTGTGGGCCTCTACTCCTGGAGCGGGTCGATCTACCTGTGGCAGGCCTGGAGGATCGCGCGGTCCGTCCCCCCGCGCCGTCCCGGATCTACTGCAGTGGGGCCGTCCGGCGGTGTGTAATGTCGCCAGATGTACACGCCAAGTGAGCCACGCGAGAAGGGCACGTCAGTGAGTGACCAGAACATCCCCGACCAGCTCCGGTACACCGACGAGCACGAGTGGGTGGAGCGGGTGTCCGACACCCGAGTTCGCATCGGCATCACCGAGTACGCGCAGTCCAAGCTGGGTGACATCGTCTTCGTCCAGCTCCCGGACGTGGGCGGGGAGACGGAGTCGGGTGAACCGTTCGGCGAGGTCGAGTCGCCCAAGAGCGTCTCCGACCTGTACGCGCCGCTGAGCGGGAAGGTCGTCGAGGTCAACACCGCCCTCGAGACGTCGCCCGAGCTAGTCAACTCCGACCCGTACGGTGAGGGGTGGATCGTCGTCCTCGAGATCCCGGACGTCGACGATCTGGAGACGCAGCTCGAGCAGACGCTGGACTCGGACGGATACGCCAAGATCACGGAGGGCTGAGGGGTAGGGACCGCCCCCGGCCCCGCGGCCGGACGGTCCGACATAGAATCGCAGGCACCGCATGGTGAGCCCCACGCCCGGGCTCGGACGAGGAGAGACGAACGTGACCGAGAACAAGAACATGCCCGAGGCGACCGCCGAGACCACCTCGGTGTTCCGCGCGGAGCTTCTCAACGAGTCCGATCAGCAGGCGGCTCAGTCCGAGCCCGCCGTCACCGGTGTCGAGGGACTGCCCGAGGGGCAGGCGCTCCTGGTGGTCAAGCGAGGGCCCAACGCGGGCTCCCGTTTCCTCCTGGACCAGGCCACCACGTCGGCCGGCCGCCATCCGGACAGCGACATCTTCCTCGATGACGTCACGGTGAGTCGTCGCCACGCGGAGTTCCGGAGCGAGGGCGGTACGTTCAACGTCGTCGACGTCGGATCCCTGAACGGGACGTACGTCAACCGCGAACCCGTGGACTACGCCTCGTTGTCGAACGGCGACGAGGTCCAGATCGGCAAGTTCCGCCTCGTCTTCCTGACGGGTACGCCCGGGCAGTGACAGCCGCCGGACACGGCGCCACCGAGGAGGGACACCTCTCCATCGGCGGCGTCATCGCACTCCTGAGTCCGGAGTTCCCGGACCTCACGGTGTCGAAGGTCCGGTTCCTCGAGAACGAAGGACTGGTCACCCCCGAGCGGACCGCCAGCGGGTACCGCCGGTTCAGCGTCGGGGATCGTGAACGGTTGCGCTATGTCCTCACGGCGCAGCGCGACCGGTATCTGCCCCTCAAGGTGATCCGTGAGGAGTTGGAGGCGCTCGACTCCGCGATCGCGGACGGGTCCACGACCGCCCTGCTCCCGCGGCCCGGCGGGGACGGTGTGCCGGGGTCGACCCCGGACGATTTCCGCAGCGACACCGTTCTGCGCCTCACCCGTGAGGACGTGGTCGAGCAGTCGGGGGTGGACGCGGAGCTCGTCGGTTCCCTCGTGGACGCCGGGCTCATCGTGGCCGGCCCCGGCGGATTCTTCGACCCGGAGGCGGTCCTGGTCGCGCGGACGGCGCACGACCTCGCCGGCCACGGCGTGGACGTCCGTCATCTGCGGGGCTTCCGGACGGCCGCCGACCGGCAGACGGGCCTCATCACCCAGATCGCCGGCCCGGTGGCACGGCAGGGCGACGCGGATGCACGGGATCGCGCCGCCGAGTTGGCCCGGGAGATCGCCGCGCTGTCGGTCGCTCTGCACTCCACGCTCGTCACCGTGGCCGTCCGGCACGCGCTGGAGTCCTGACGCACGCGCCCCGGGACGGATCGGAGCTAGGCTGGACCCGTGGGAGAGGCGGAGGACATGGGAAAGAACATGCGAGAGGTGAACGTCGTCGGCATCCGTTTCGAGGAGCCGGAGTACGCACCAGTACTGATCCTGCACGAGAAGGACGGGGGGCGGTACGTCCCGATCTGGATCGGAGCGTCCGAGGCCGCCGCGATCAGTCTCCAGCAGCAGGGCGTGCAGCCGGGCAGGCCACTGACCCACGATCTCGTGGCGACGCTCCTCGAGACCTTCGCCCATCCACTCGAGCAGGTGGAGATCGTGGGGGTGTCCGAGGGGACGTTCATCGCGGAGCTCGTCTTCGAGGGCACGCGGGTCTCAGCCCGGCCGTCGGACGCCGTCGCCGTGGCACTGAGGACCTCGTCCCCGGTCCTGGTCAGCCGTGAGGTGCTCGACGAGGTCGGGATCTCGCTGGTGGAGCAGGGCGAGGAGGAGGTGGAGGCGTTCCGTGAGTTCCTCGACCAGGTGAGCCCGGATGACTTCCTCGGTGGTGGAGACGCTCCGCAGGAGCCCGGCGGCCCCACGTCCTGAGCGCTGCGACCAGGTATTTCCGTCTCCACAGGAGCCACTCCAGCACCAGTGCGCAGGTCGCGGCCAGGTCTCAAGTTCAACTTGAGGTTGAGGTTTACCGCGTGTCCTATTGATCGCGGACCCTCGCGGGCCTAGCGTTGCTCCCAGTGAACTACACCGATGGTGTTCACGTGTTCAAGGATCCGGACTCGACAGAGTCCGGCACCGTGTCCCCGCGACAGCGGCGGCACCCCACAGCTTGAGGGAGCAATCGTGGCCGACCACACCCGGGATCCGGAGTCGTCCTCCACCGGTACGCACACGGAGGGTCTCTTCGGAGGCGACGTCGAGGCCACCCAGGCCACGTTCGACGAGGTGCAACCGGGACTGTTCCCCGACGACGGCATCCCGGACGGCACGAGTGGATACCGCGTGCCGATCGCCTGCCAGATCGCCGGCATCACCTACCGGCAACTCGACTACTGGGCCCGGACCGATCTGGTGGTGCCGTCGATCCGCAACGCCGCCGGGTCCGGCAGCCAGCGCCTGTACTCGTTCAAGGACATCCTCGTCCTCAAGATCGTCAAGCAACTGCTGGACACCGGGATCTCGCTGCAGAACATCCGGAAGGCCGTGGACCAGATCCGCTCCCGGGGAGTGAAGGACCTGGCCACCATCACCCTCTTCTCCGACGGTCGCACGGTGTTCGAGTGCACCTCGAAGGAGGAGGTCTTCGACCTCCTCCAGGGCGGACAGGGAGTCTTCGGTATCGGGATCGGTGGTGCGATGCGGGAGCTCGCCGGGTCGATCTCCGAGTTCCCCGCCGAGACCGTCTCCGCCGAGGACGTCATCGAGCCCCTCGAGGACGAGTTGGCGGCCCGTCGCCGCGCCCGCGCCTCGCGGCGTACGGGCTGATCGGAGGAGTCGTCTAGACTCGGCGGTGCGTTCACGCGACTCACGGGAGAGTCCCGCGGTATCCACCGCGGGCGCCGAAGGAGCAACTCCTCTCCGAGAATCTCTCAGGCACCCGGACCGTGTAGTCGTCGAACGCCTCTGGAGAGCGGTGGAACAGACCACCCGCCCACGGGGAAAGCGCGGCCCACAGGTGGGCCCCGTGAATCTCTCAGGCGCCGGCGTCAGCCGGTTGGGGACAGAGCGGAGAGGGTAGCACCGGCCCGCAGGCCGCCCGTCCGGGCGGCCCCGCCCTTCGAGGAGCACCTGTGACGACGACCCCGCACACCGCCCGGACCGGAGGCGAGTTCGTCGCCCGCCATCTGGGACCCGACGCCGACGGCCTGGCCCACATCCTGCGGACCATCGGCGTGGACTCGCTCGACGAGCTCGCCGAGCGCGCGTTCCCGTCGGTCATCCTCGACGAGGTGGGTCCCGACGGCCGGGCAGCGGGCATCGACGCGCTGCCCGAGCCCCTGTCCGAGTCCGACACGCTCGCCGCGCTGCGCGTGCTCGCCGACCGGAACGAGGTCGCGGTCTCCATGATCGGGCAGGGGTACTACGACACGCTCACCCCGGCCGTGATCCGCCGCAACGTCGTCGAGAGCCCCGCCTGGTACACGGGGTACACCCCCTACCAGCCGGAGATCAGCCAGGGCCGACTCGAGGCTCTTCTCAACTTCCAGACCATGGTCGCCGACCTCACCGGCATGGACATGGCGGGCGCCTCGATGCTGGACGAGGGGACCGCGGCCGCCGAGGCCATGACGATGCTCCGCAGGGCCAACCGGTCCTCGAAGAGCCCCCGCTTCGCGGTCGACACTGACGTCTTCGGACAGACCGCCGCCATCCTCGCCACCCGCGCCGAGCCGCTGGGTATCGAGATCGTCACCGCGAACCTGATCGACGACGGGTTGCCGGAGGGCGACTTCTTCGGAGCACTCGTGCAGACGCCGGGTGCCTCGGGCCGCGTCGCCGACGTCGCCGGGCTGATCGACCAGTGCCACGACCGGGGAGTCCTCGTGGCGGCGGGCGTCGACCTGCTCGCCGCGACCGTCCTCACCCCGGCCGGGGACAAGGGTGCGGACGCCTGCTTCGGCTCGTCCCAGCGCTTCGGTGTCCCGATGGGCTTCGGTGGCCCCCACGCCGGCTTCCTCTCCTGTCGCACCGCCCACGCCCGCAACCTCCCGGGCCGCCTCGTGGGCGTGTCGACGGACGCCGACGGTCGGCCGGCCTACCGGCTGGCGCTGCAGACCCGCGAGCAGCACATCCGCCGCGACAAGGCCACGTCCAACATCTGCACCGCTCAGGTCCTGCTCGCGGTGGTCGCCGCGATGTACGCCTCGTACCACGGAGCGGAGGGCCTGGCGGCGATCGCCCGGCGCGTGCATTCCCATGCCGCGGTCCTGGCCGACGGCCTCGTCGCCGCGGGTGTCCAGGTCGTCCACGCCGACTTCTTCGACACCGTCTTGGCCAGGGTGCCCGGCCGTGCCTCCGAGGTGCTCGCCGCCGCCGCCGAGCGGGGGGTGAACCTGTGGAGGGTCGACGACGACCACGTGTCCGTCTCCTGCGACGAGGCCACCACCGGGGACCACCTCGCGCTCGTCCTCGAGGCGTTCGGCGGTGACGTCGCCGACATCGCGGACGCCGGACAGCTGGAGATCCTCGTCGATCCCGCCTACGGCGACCGGACCTCGCGCTTCCTCCAGCACGAGGCGTTCGTCAGGTACCGGACCGAGACCGCGATGCTGCGGTACCTGCGCGCCCTCGCGGACAAGGACCTGGCGCTGGACCGCACCATGATCCCGCTGGGTTCCTGCACCATGAAGCTCAACGCCACCACGGAGATGGAGCCCATCACGTGGCCCGAGTTCGCGGGCCTCCACCCCTTCGCACCGGTCGAGCAGACCCGAGGGATCCGCCGGCTCGTGGCCGACGTGGAGCAGTGGCTCGTCGACATCACCGGCTACGCCGCGGTGAGTCTGCAGCCCAACGCGGGCAGCCAGGGGGAGTACGCGGGCCTGCTGGCGATCCGGCAGTACCACCGCTCCCGCGGCGACGAGGATCGCAGGGTGTGCCTCATCCCGTCCTCGGCTCACGGGACCAACGCCGCGTCCGCGGTGATGGCGGGGATGAAGGTCGTCGTCGTCGGATGTCGACCCAACGGGGACGTCGACGTCGACGATCTCCGCGAGAAGGTCGGCCGGCACGCGGCCGAGCTGTCGGCGATCATGATCACCTACCCCTCGACCCACGGGGTGTACGAGCACGACATCGAGGAGATCTGCGCGATCGTCCACGACGCCGGGGGACAGGTCTACATCGACGGGGCCAACCTCAACGCGCTCGTGGGTGTCGCCCGTCCGGGGCGGTTCGGTGGCGACGTGAGCCACCTCAACCTGCACAAGACCTTCTGCATCCCGCACGGTGGTGGCGGTCCCGGGGTCGGCCCGGTCGCGGTGGCCGAGCACCTGCGCGAGTTCCTGCCCGGCCACCCCTACGAGGAGGGTCTCGGTTCGGGCGCGGTGGTCTCGGCCGCCGCCTTCGGATCCGCCTCGATCCTCCCCATCACGTGGGCCTACGTCCGCATGATGGGCGCGGACGGGCTGCGTCGTGCCACCCTCACCGCGATCGCGAGTGCCAACTACCTGGCCCGGCGGATCGGCCCGGACTTCCCGGTGCTGTACTCCGGGGACGGCGGGTGGGTGGCGCACGAGTGCATCCTCGACCTCCGGCCGCTCATCGACTCGGTCGGCATCTCGATCGACGACGTGGCCAAGAGGCTGGCGGATTACGGTTTCCACGCGCCCACGATGAGCTTCCCGGTGCCCAACACGCTCATGGTGGAGCCCACCGAGAGTGAGGACCTGGCCGAGCTGGATGCCTTCTGTGACGCGATGGCCGCGATCCGCGCCGAGATCGACCGGGTCGCCTCGGGAGAGTGGACCGTGGAGGACAATCCGCTGCGCGGGGCTCCCCACACCGCCGAGAGCGTCTCCGCCGACGAGTGGGAGCACGCCTACCCGCGCAGCCTGGCGGGCTACCCGCTGGGATCGGAGTGGCGCCCCAAGGTCTGGCCCGCGGTGCGGCGGATCGACGGCGCGTACGGCGACCGCAATCTGGTGTGTTCCTGCCCTCCGCTGGACGCGTTCGCCGAGGACTGAGGCGCAGGGGGCCGGCGTTGTCGTACCCGCGTGACACCGTGCGGGCATGACGACGACCGGTTCCCGTCCCGTTCCAGATCTCCCCTCTTCGTGCTTGACGTGGTGTCGCGCCCAGCCTCCGGCACTGCTGGTGGCGGACGAATACGTGGAGGTCGACCTCGACCTGTGGAACCTCAGGCTGGCGGAGCGAGGGGTCGACCTCCGGCTGGTCGCCGGTGGGCCCGACGGCGGCCGGGTCGAGTCCGGGTCCGGATACCTCCGCAGGAGTGACCTCTGGGCAGCGGGCCGCAGGGCTCGGGGCAGCCTGGAGGAGTCCGTGGTCGCGCTCTACATGTGTGCGGCCTGGCTCGCCGGGCACCCGCAGCGATCGGGCGTCCGCAGGGGTCTGCCGGACTTCCGTGTACCGGAGCGCGACCGCTCCGCGTGGCGCTCGGTGTCACCTCACGGATATCCCCTGGTCCTGCACGAGGTGGCGGACTGGTTGGACGCCCCGGCGGAGGCCATGAACCTGCTCCGCAACGGCGCGCCGTACGGCAGGGCTGGCAGGGGGGTGCCCGATCTCGGGTTCCCGCTCGCCTCGCTCTATCTGTCGTCCCTGGGAATGGCGTGGTCGGACCAGACCATCGTTCCCGTCGATTCGGCCGGGATCGCCACGCTGGTCCACGCGGGATGGACCGAGATCGACTCGCTCGGTCGCATGACGCCACGCCGGTATCAGCGGTATCTGGACGTGATCTCCGCGTGGGCGGACGAGGCCGCTGTCGACCCGCTCGTGGTCGAGATGTGGGTGGTGCGCGACTGGCATGACCGGCGCTCGATGGTCGCGCAGTCGGGGTCGTCCGCGGAGAGTCCGCGCGGCGGCCGCCCGCGGTGAACCAGCGGAGAAGATAGTGTCCGCTCCATGGAACCGCAGAGCATGACCGTCGACATCCCGGCCGGCACCCTCGACGTACTGGACTGGCGTACCACCGGGCCCGAGCGCGGGACCGTGTTGGCGTTGCACGGCTTCCCGGAATCCCCGTGGGAGTGGGAGGCGGTCGCCGGGGTGCTGACGCAGCAGGGACTCAGGGTCGTCGCTCCGGCCCAGCGGGGGTACTCGGCCGGTGCACGCCCGGACGACGTCGGGGCCTATGCGATCGAGCACCTGAGCGCGGACGCCCTGGCGATCGTCGACCATTTCGGTCTGGAGACGGTGCACGTGCTCGGCCACGACTGGGGGGCATCGGTCGCATGGTGGCTCGCCGCCCACCACCCCGGGCGGGTGTCGAGCCTGACGGTGGTGTCCGTCCCCCACCTGTCGGCCTTCGCGTGGGCTCTGCAGTCCGACCCGGACCAGCAGGCCCGATCGGCCTACTTCGCCCTCTTCCGCCAGGAGGGGAAAGCCGAGGACGTCCTGCTCGAGGACGGAGCCCGACGTCTGCGGGCGATGTTCGACGAGCACGTGTCTGACGAGCTCATCGCCAAGCACCTCGAGGTGGTCGGCACGCGGGCGGGGCTGACGGGAGCGCTCAACTGGTACCGCGCGATGCGGCGGTACGACCTGCCCGACGTGTCGGTCCCCACGACCTATCTGTGGGGGGAGGACGACCCAGCGATCGGGCGCTCCGGTGCCGAGGCCACCGCCTCCCGGATGGCGGGGGAGTACCGCTTCGTCCCGCTGGCGGGCATGGGGCACTGGCTCCCCGAACAAGCCCCCGAGGTGGTGGCCGCGGAGGTCCTGGACAGGATCGGCTGACGCCGGAGACCCGGGTGGGTCGGGCACGGTCCCGGTGTCAGGACTGGCGCAGTTCCCGCTTGAGGAGCTTGCCCGACTGGTTCCGGGGCAGTTCGTCCACGAAGACGACCCGCTTCGGCACCTTGAACGGCGCGAGATGGGCGCGGGTGCCGTCGATGATCTCGGATTCGGTGGCGTGGACGTCGTCCCTGAGGACCACGATCGCGGTGACGGCCTCGATCCACTTGTCGTCCGGTGTGCCGATCACGGCCACCTCCGCCACGCGCTCATCCTGGTAGACCGCGTCCTCGACCTCCCGGGACGCCACGAGGACACCACCGGTGTTGATGACGTCCTTGATGCGGTCGACGACCTCGATGAACCCCTCCGGGTCGCGCACCACCAGGTCGCCGGAGTGGAACCACCCGTCGCGGAACGCCTCGGCGGTGGCGTCCGGCTTGTTCCAGTAACCCGTGCACAACTGCGGAGACCGGTAGACCACCTCGCCCCGCTCGCCGTCCGCGACCTCTGCGCCCGTCTCGTCGACGACGCGGGCGTCCACGAAGAACACCGGTCGGCCGGCGCTCGCCGGGCGGGCGTCATGCTCCTCCGGGCGCAGGACGGTGGCCAGTGGGCCGATCTCCGACTGTCCGAAGCAGTTGTAGAACCCGAGGTCGGGATACGTGCCGCGCAGGCGCTGGAGCACCGTCACCGGCATGATCGAGGCGCCGTACTGGGCCTTGCGCAGACTCGACAGGTCCCGGGACTCCAGGTCCGGATGTGAGGCCAACGGCACCCACACCGTCGGCGCGAGGAAGAGCGAGCCGATCCTGTCGACCTCGACCCGGCGGAGGATCTCGGTGATGTCCGGGGCGGCCATGAGGTGCACCGTCGCCCCCAGGGAGAGGTAGGGGAGCGCGAACACGTGCATCGCGGCCGAGTGGTAGAGCGGCATGGTCACCAGCGGCTCGTCGTCCGCGGTCAGGTCCAGGGCGAGAATGCAGCTCACGTACTCGTGGACGAGCGCGGAATGGGTCATCATCGCGCCCTTGGGGCGTGAGGTCGTCCCCGAGGTGTAGAGGAGTTGGGCCAGATCGTCGCCGGTGGAGGGGGACTGCACCGGGGTACACGGGGAGTCGTCCGTCGCCGAACCCAGAACGGTGCCGTCCGCGGTCTCCCCCTCACGGGGCAGCAGCGGCAGGGAGCGCAGCCCCGGCATGGTCTCGAGTACGTCCGACAACGTGGCGGCCTGTGCCGGGTCCACCAGGACCAGGGACGCCCCCGAGTCGGTCAACAGGTACTCGAGTTCGCCGCCGGTCAGGGCGTAGTTGACGGGCACGTGTGTGAACCCGGCGCGGGAGGTGGCGAGGAAGCCGATGAGATAGGCATCGGAGTTGACCCCGTAGCCGGCAACCCGGGCGCCGTTCTCGAGGCCCTGGCCGGCGAGGGTCGTGGCCACCCGGTCGACCGCGGAGTCCAGCGCCGCGTAGGTCCACCGGCGTTCGGCGAAGGTGAGTGCCACGCGGTCGGGGAACCGGGCCGCCGCCCGGCGCAGGACGGCGTCGACCGTCGCGGAACTCACGGCGGGACCGGGGAATCGAGGGGGTGTGGTCATCGTCTCAGCCTAGAGGTCAGCCGGCGAGGTCATGGTTCGGCGGCGACGATCTCCAACACCTCCGGGGGGACCGCCCCGTTGCTGTCCCGCGGGGTCCAGTGCTCGCTCGGGACCCACTGGGATCCGCACCCTCGGCACGCGAACATGGGCTCACCGCGGCGCTCCACGGGGGTCCTCGTCCACTCGCACAGGTCGCGGCACGAGCGGACCCGTAGGGGGACGCCGTCGGGATCGGGCTGTCGCCGGGGCCGGAAGGGCAGTGCACGGAAGCTGGACATCTCTGGGCTTGAGGATAACCGGTCGTCGTGTGGGTAGCCTGATCGCGGATGCGGGTGGACGGAGGAGGGCGACGTGAACGCATGTCCCTGCGAGAGCAGGCGCCCGTTCGATCGCTGCTGCGGACCGCTCGTCGAGGATGGTGTCCCGGCCGAGACCGCGGAGCAACTGATGAGATCGCGGTACACGGCCTTCGTTCTGGGTCGGGAGGACCACCTCTGGCGCACCTGGAGCCCGCGGACGCGGCCGGCCCGGGTGGAGGCAGGTGACGTCGAGTGGACCGGCCTCGCGATCCTCGACGTGGTTGCCGGTGGCCCCGCCGACCGGACCGGGACCGTCGAGTTCGAGGCCCGGTATGTCGGGCCCGAGGGCCCCGGTGTCATGCGCGAGCGATCGGCGTTCGAGCGCAGAGGTGGTCGATGGACGTATCTCGAGGGCACGGGATCGTCCTGAGTCCTAGGTGGCGGTCGGGTCTTCCGGCTGGCGGGTCACGGTGACCGAACCGATCGTCCTCGGGGCGGTCACGTCGATGCGCCCGATACGGTTCCCTCGGGGCATCGTCCAGGCGACCATCCCCCGGATCTCCTCGCCGGGAAAGCTCAGAACCGAGGGCACGAGTGGGTCCTCGACCGTCCCCGCGGGGTTCTCGATCCGCTCGAACGGTCGCCCCGACGGGTCGAAGGCCGAGAAGTCCTCCGGGCCCAGTTCCGGCTGACCGGATGCCTGCACCGCGCGGACGTCAACCACCACGACCGCGTCCGAGTACGTGGTCGAGGGCACGATGCGGAGGTCGGACAGGGTCACGGTGGCGTCCCACGATTCTCCGGCCACGGGGAACGGCCTGTCGAACTGCTGCGACGAGGGCAGGGGTCCGGACTGCTGGGCGGTCGGGACGGGGACGCCCGCGGAGTCGTCATCGCCGAACAGGGAGGCCGGTGAACAACCCGACGTGGAGACGGCCGCGGTCACGATCACTGCAGCGAGGACGGCGCGACGCATGTAGGCGCTCCTGGGGCGAGTTCTCACACCGGGCCCGTCCCGGCACGGTCTCAGATCCTACTGCTCACCGGGACGGTGGTCATCGGAGGCGCGCAGGTCACGCCATCGTCTGCCCGCGACCCGGTGCGCGAGGTCCGAGTAGACGTCGTCGAGTTCGGCGGAGATCTCGGCCAACTGGATCTTGAAGTTGACCGGGACGAACACCCGGTCGACGAACTCCGCCTCGGCGGAGATCGTCTGGCCGTCGAACACGTACCTGCACCACAGCGAGTCCCGGTTGAGGATCGCGACCTCGGTCTCCGCGGCCGCGGGATCCTCCACGGAGGACACGAGTGGGCTCCGGAACACGACGAGGGGGAGCGAGCGGTGCGCACGGACGAACAGCAGCACACACCCGGCGGGAACGGTGAACACGTCATGCTCGTCGGGTGTGACCCGACGCTCGTAGACCTCCGACAGAGCCGACTGTAGTGCTCTGGTCGCCTCGTCCGGGGTCGCGATGGGCTGCGACCGGAAGTCGGCGTCCGCCGACACGGGTTCACCCGAACCGGCCCCGGTCGCGTCCTCCGGATCGGACACGTCATGGAGGAATACCGGGTGGGGGATCCCGAAGACGCGCTCCATCGTGCCGGCGACCAGGTGCGCCACCTCGGGTGCACGGTTTACCGGGAACGTGAGGTCCGCCCCCGGAGCACCCTGGTCGGTCGGGCGCCGGAGCGCCCAACCGAGGGCCATGAGTTGGTCGAGCCGGACGGGCCCCAGCGGCTCCGGCGAATCCTCGGACCCGCCGCCGGAGACCTCCGCGTGGACGCTGCCGCCGCCGGTGGCGGTGAAACGCACGTACGGGGTGCGGGTGGACGGCGACCCGAGGACGGGAACGGCCAGGTCGAACGTGGCTCCCGGGACGAGGTCACGCAGTAGTCCGGCCAGGCGGGTCGCGAAGCGGTTCCACCCGGCAGCGATCGACGCGTCCACGTCGAACTCGAAATCCCGCATGAGTGGCAGTCAACCACCGCACAGCCGAGCACGTCGGTACTTCGGGATGTCCGGTGGGAGTGATCAGCTCCCCGCCTCCGGCCGGCCCGCCTGGTAGTCGGACCAGTACTCGTCCGAACCGTCGAAGCGCACGCGCACCCCGCCACGGTGCTCGACGACCTCCGGCTGGACGGGAACGATCCTGCGCTCGGAGTCCAGTGCTGCCGCGACGTCGGGGAACCCGGCGAGGACGCGGAGTTGGGTCCACGTCGGGGGGAGGAGCATGGACCGGCCGGCACGGAAGTCCTCGAGGAGGTCGACGGGGCGGGCCCACATGGTCAGGTCGACCTCGGTCGTGAGGTCATCCGGTTCCTGTCCCTCCGGTAGCGCGGCGAGGAAGAACCTCGTGTCGTACCTCCGCGATTCCACCGAGGGCGTGATCCAGTGGTCGTAGGGGCGGAGTCTGCCCGCCGCGAGTGAGAGATCCTCGTCGGCGAGGAACGCGCTGAAGGTCAGCCGGTGGCTCTCGAGCTCCTCGCGGCTCGAGTGGTACCGGCCGGCGTCCGCGACCGGGGAGCCGTCGAGGTGGTCGGCGAGGAGGACGCCACATTCCTCGAAGGTCTCCCGCGCCGCCGCGCACACCAACCGGCGCGCTCGAGGCACGTCGCAGTCGAACCGCTCGGCCCACCACGCGGGCGCGGGGCCGGACCAGGCGACATCCGGATCGTCGTCCGAGGCGTCCACGCCCCCGCCCGGGAACACCGTCATGCCGCCGGCGAACGCCATCCCGCGGACGCGGCGTGCGACGAACACCTCGGGTCCGCGATCGGAGTCCCGCATCACCATCACGGTGGACGCGTCCTTGATCGGGCGGGCGGTGGGGTCGTTGCCTTCGGTCATGCGGACAAGTCTCACCCGGCGCGGTGGAGGACGGTTCGTCGGGGTGGCCGGACGGCGCCGTCAGTACGTGCTGTCGGAGGACACCCGACGTGCCAGCACTCCGTGCAGGACACGATCGACGTGCTCGCGGAGGTCGGCTCGGTGGTCGCGACCGGGCGACCGGTCGATCCCCGAACGGACGATGCTCATGTACAGGACGTCGAAGACGGTCTGGGCGGGACCGTCGAGGTCCTCCGCCTCCGGTGCCCGCGGGGAGTGCCGGGCGAGCACGAGTCCGATGATGCCCCGGAGTTCCCCGAGGATGCGCTGCGCCTCCGCCCGGTGCGGGCCGGGTTCCCCGAAGACCGTCTCGCGGTGGTAGGCGACGATGTTCTCCGGCTGGTTCTCGAGGGCGGAGAACAGGGGGTCGCACAGTGTGACCAGATCCTCGACGGGGTCCCCGGTATCCGGGACGGTCTCGACCATGGCGCGGAACTCCTCGTTGGCCACCATGCACAGGAGCTCGCCCTTCGACTGGGCGTACCTGAACAGTGTCCCGGTGCCGACCTCCGCCTGATCGGCCACCTCCTGGGTGGTGACCGACGAGTACCCGTTGCGGAAGAACAGGTCGCGGGCGGCGGCCAGTATCCGGCGTTGCTTGTCCGCCTTGTTCAGCTCCCGGCGTCCCGGCTCACGGGCTAGGGTCACGAGAACCACTCGGTGGGCTTGCCCGCCACCAGGAGGAGCGAGAAGACCACGGCCACCACGATGAGGGTCACCACCAGCGCGACGACCGGGGACCGGAGCGCGAAGGCCAGCGTGCGCTCGGCGAGGGTGCGCGACTGTTCGCCTCCGGGCCCGAGCCGCCAGTGTCCCTCAAGCAGCCCGCGGCGCTCGACGGACCTCTCGAACGGCACGGTGGCGTAGGGGATGACCGCGGACGCCAGGCCCATCAGGCCGGTCCCCGCCGACCAGCGCTTGTCCGTCCAGACCGCGATCGTCGCCACGGTGTAGCACAGGAACACGAAACCGTGGATGCTGCCACCGACCGTGGTGGCCCAGTCGAGACCGAACCCGTACTTGCCGACCATGCCCAGGATCAGCAGCGTCCACGTGATCACCTCCGCGAGCGCGAGCCTCTTGTACAGGATGCGGGGGGTCACAGATGTCCTCCAGGGGTCGGATCGGTGTTCGTCGGTCATCGTACGGACACCGGAACCGCGGCCCGGTTCAGCCTCCCCGCTGCGTCACCCCGCGAGGGTCAGCGACGCGAACCGGACCTCGCCCGCCTCGTCGCTGGCGCCGAGGTCCACGACACCCTCGACGGCCCAGCCGTGGTCGTTCTCCGGATCGTCGAGCACCTGCCGGACCCTCCAGGTCCCCGGCTCCACCCCGTCGCCCGATTCGGTGACGGAGAAGAGGGCGGGTCCGCGCGCCGCGGGCCCGGTTCCGATCGCGTCGTACTCGTCCCAGTACGCATCGATCTCGGTGTCCCAGTCGGGATGGAGCGGGACGTCGGCGTCGAGTTGCACCAAGGTGTCGATGTCGTCTCGCGACAGGAGCTCCACGCGGCGGAACATCGCGTTGCGGACCATCACCCGGAACGCCCGCGAGTTGGCGGTGACGGGCCGGGTGGTGCCGCTCGACTGACCGAAGGCGAGCTCGGCCACCTGGTCCGGGGAGACCTCGGGGTCGGTGAGCAGTTCCCACTCGTCCAGCAGGCTCGAGTCGACCTGGCGGACGAGTTCCCCGAGCCATTCGACCAGGTCGTCGAACTCGTCGGTCCGCAGGTCGGCCGGAACGGTCTGCCGCAGCGCACGGTAGGCGTCGGTGAGGTAGCGCAGGACGGAACCCTCCGACCGGCTGAGTCCGTACGCGGAGACCAGATCGGAGAAGGTCATCCCCCGCTCGACCATCTCGCGGACGACCGACTTCGGGGAGGGCTCGACCCCCGCCACCCACGGGTGCCCGGCCCGGTAGGCGTCGTAGGCGTCCGCGATGAGGTCGCCGAGGGGTGTGGGCCACGAGATGTCCTCGACCAGCTCCATCCGTTCCGAGTACTCCACCCCCTCTGCCTTGAGCGCCCCGATCGCCTCGCCGCGGGCGGCCCGCTGCTGTGCGTAGAGGATCGGGCGCGGGTCGTCGAGAACGGACTCGATCACCGAGACCAGATCCAGGACCGGGGTGGGGGAGTCGGGGTCGAGGACCTCCATCGCGGCGATCGCGAACGGGGCGAGGGGCTGGTTGAGCGCGAAGTCCCGTTGGAGGTCCACCGTCAGACGGACGTGCCGTCCGTCGTCGTCCGGCTCCGCCATCCTCTCGACGATGCCGGCGGTCTCGAGCCCGCGGAAGAGTTCGATCGAGCGCAGCACGTGCTGCCGGATCCGGGCCCGGGTCTCGTGCGAGGACAGCAGGAGGTGCCGCATGTGGGCGTAGCAGCTCCCCGGACGCGAGATCACGTTGAGCAGCATCGCGTTGTTGACCTCGAAGCGGCTGGTGAGCTGCTCGGGCTGGGCGCCGACGAGTTTGTCGAACGTCGAGCGGGACCAGTTGACGAACCCCTCCGGCGGCTTCTTCTTGGCCGACTTGCCCTTCTTCTTGGGGTTGGCGGCCGACTTGGCCGCGGCCTTGGCGTTCTCGACCTCGTGCTCGGGAGCCAGCACCACCACCAGACCCTCGGTATCGAACCCCGCTCGGCCCGCACGGCCGGCGATCTGGTGGAACTCCCGGGCCTTGAGGACACGTTGCCGGCGTCCGTCGAACTTGGTGAGCCCCGTGAACAGAACGGTCCGGATGGGGACATTGATACCGACGCCGAGGGTGTCGGTCCCACAGATGACGGTGAGCAACCCGTCCTGGGCGAGCCGTTCCACGAGGCGGCGGTACTTCGGGAGCATGCCGGCGTGGTGGACCCCGATTCCGTGCATGAGCAGCTTGCGCAGGTTCCGGCCGAACGCGGTCGTGAACCGGAATCCGCCGATCTCCTCGGCGATGGCGGCCTTGCGCTCCTTGGTGGCCACCGCCACCGAGGTCAGCGCCTGGGCCTGTTCCAGGGCCGAGGCCTGGGTGAAGTGGACGATGTAGACGGGTGCCTTGTCATCCCGGAGCAGGAGTTCGACCGACTCGTGGATACTGCGCAGTGCGTAGTCGAACGTCAGGGGGACAGGTCGCTCGGTGCCCCCGACCAGCGCGCACTCCCGTCCGGTCCGGGTACGGAGATCCTCGATCAGCCAGTCCACGTCGCCGAGCGTCGCCGACATCAGCAGGAACTGCGTGTCGGGGAGTTCGATGAGCGGGACCTGCCAGGCCCAGCCCCGATCGGGCTCGGAGTAGTAGTGGAACTCGTCCATCACCACCTGACCGATGTCCGCGGCGGCGCCCTCCCGGAGGGCGATGTTGGCCACGATCTCGGCGGTGGCACAGATGATCGGTGCGTCGGCGTTGACCGCGGCGTCACCGGTGAGCATCCCGACGTTCTCGGCGCCGAACACCGCGCACAGAGCGAAGAACTTCTCGCTGACGAGCGCCTTGATCGGCGCGGTGTAGTAGCTCCGCACCCCGCGGGCCATGGCGGAGAAGTGCGCCCCCAGGGCGACCAGCGACTTGCCCGACCCCGTCGGCGTGGCCAGGACGACATGGCTACCCGCCGCCACCTCGAGGACCGCCTCCTCCTGCGCCGGATAGAGCGTCAGGCCCTGGTCGGCGGCCCACGCCACGAAGGCGTCGAATACCGCCTCCTCCAGGAGGTCGGAGGGGACGTCGTCGAGGTCGGCGAGGAGTTCGGGCAGTTGCACCCTACCGAGCCTAGTCGCCCGGCCGCGACCGTCCGTCCGTGCTAGCGGGCGCGGGGCTCGTCGTCGCCGGTCTGCTCCGCGAGGAACCGCTCGAACTCGGCACCGATCTCGTCGCCGGAGGGCAGCGGTGTGCCGCCGGGGTTGAGCGAGTCGGAGCCGTGGCGGGACTCCATGAACTCGTCGTACTGCTTCTCCATCAGCTCCACGGCGGTCCGGATCTCCGGGCTGTCGGCGATCTGGGCGGTCACCTGTGCGGTGAAGTCCCGGGCGGCGGTCTCGAGCTCACCGGACGGCAGCTCCAGCTGGGAGATCTGGGCGATGTTGCCGACGAGGTTGAGGACCGCCGCGGGGTAGGCGGTCTGGGACAGGTACTGGGGTACGTGGACGGTGAAGCCCGCGGACGGGATGCCGTGCTCGGCCATCCGGAGCTCCAGCAGCGCGCTCACGTTCCCCGGGACGGAGAACTCCCCGGGCCACGCGGTGAAGCCACGGATGAGGTCGACGTCGCTGGCGTGTGCACTCGACTGGGTCGGGCGGGTGTGCGGTACCCCGAGGGGGATGGCGCCGAGACCGACCGACATCCGGGCCCCGAACGACCCGGCGAGGTCGATCACGGATTCGGTGAACCCGTCCCACCTCAGGTCCGGCTCCAGGCCGGAGAGCAGCAGGAAGAAGGTCCCGCCTGCGTCCTTGACCGCGTGCATCTGGATGGTCGGCTCCGAGTATCCGGCGAAGTGGTCGAAGGAGTACCGCACCTGCGGTCGACGCGAGCGGTAGTCCACCAGCTCATCCGCGTCGAACTCCACGATCAACTGGGAGTCCAGGCTCTCCTTGAGGTGTTCCGTGACGCCCTGGATCGCCTGGCCGGCGTCGGAGAAACCCTCCAACGCATGCACGAGCACCGGACCCTGTCCGGATTCCGATCGCAGATCGGGGACGGGCTCGATCAGTCGGTACAGATCGCTGTGCCTGGCCATGTCGACTCCTCTCGTCGCAACACCCCGAGCCGTCCGGTCCGGTCCGAACTGATCGTCCCACCGGGACGGGGTTTCTCCTCTTTGCCAACGACGGCGGGCCGCAGTTGATTCCCCACCGTGCCGCGGGCTCCACAGCGGGTCGCCCCCCGCGGATTTCCTCCGGGACACCGCAGGTGGAGTGTCAGAAAGTTGATCCGGTGCACCGGCACCCGCGGGCCGCCCTCGGCCGGGGAGCGGCCGCGAGACGACGAGACAGGTGGACGACGATGACCGCGAACGGACGGATCGGTGACGACGGTGTGGACGACCCTCGGACGGTGGTGATCTCCTCTCCGGAGGAGCTCATCGCGTCCATCCCGTCGATGTTGGGGTTCCCGCCGGGGCCCGGATCGGTGGTGGTGATATGCGGGCGGACCGCGGACGGTCACGCCGGGCCGGTCGTCAGGATGGATGTCGACGGCCTGCTCGGAGGTCCCGGATCGCCACCCGGGGAAGGAGACGGACGGGACGGTGCGGACGGACGGGACGGTGAGGACGGGCGGGGCGGTGCGGACGGGTGGGGCGGTGCGGAGGACTGCCGCTCCGGGGAGGGTGAGCCGTCACCGGTCGTGGCCGACGACGGTCCGGCTCGTGGGCTGGCCCGGTTCTGCTCGAGGGAGGGGGTGACCGACGTCCACCTGGTGGTGGTTCACGAGGACTGTGCGGACGGGCACTCCGCCGGTCTCCGCGCGGAGGACGCCGCCGCGGCGTTCGAGTACTGGTTGGGGCTGGCCGGGACGCAGGTCGTCGGCGCCTACGGGGTGGGCGAGTTCGCACACGGCTCGCCGTGGGTCGATCTGTTCGGGATGGTCCGGGGAACGCAGGTCGACCCGGACTCGACGGAGATCGCCGCGGTCCACGCGTTCGACGGGCGGGTCCGGGCCGGTTCGCGGGCAGAGATCGAGCGGCTGTACCAGGTGCGGGACCACGGGGCGTGTGACGACGATCCGCACGGTCGGGGACCCGCACGGCTGGAGGGGGCCCTCGAGGTGGACCGCGCGGTGAGGGCGCACGAGGACGCGGAACGCCGCCTGGAGGACGGGGAGGAACTCGACGACGACGAGTTGGCCGGGATCGGACGCGTCCTGCTGGACATCGCCGTGCGGGACGAGGTCTACCGGCGCCTGGCCCACCGGGGTCTGTGCGATCGCGACGGCCGCCGCCTGCTCTGGTGGTCGCTCGCGCGCCGCCGGCCGGGCCGCGAACGCTCGGTGGCGTTGCTGTTGTTGGGAG
>NZ_JAALEC010000426.1:0-8039 GCF_014145205.1 Dietzia sp. DQ11-44 | reverse complement strand
TCAGCCACTCACCGGGCCGCACCCCCACCGGGCTCGCCGCGCTCCGCATCACCACCACCGACCAGGACGGACGGACCGTCCTGGACTTCCACCGATGCGCCATGCTGCCCCTGGCTCCGGGCGTCGACCCGGACTCGTGCGCCCACACCGACGACCTGGCGGCGGTCGGGACCGCCACCACCCGGCCGTGGGCGACACCCGACGCCTGGGACCTGGCCGCCTACCGCGCCGCGGTCCCCGGGGCGAGTGACCCCCTCCCCGCCGAGGGCACCGTCCTGCGCCCGGGCGCCGACGTGGTCTCGAGCGCCCCGGAACTGGCCCGGCTCACCCTGAACATCGCGCAGACCCACCACGACGCCCGCGTCTCGGGCGCCGGCAGGTTGGTCTACGGCGGCCACACCATCGGACTCGCGCTGTCGCAGGCCACCCGGGCGCTGCCGACGATGCTCACCGTGCTCGGCTGGCACTCCTGCGACCACGTGGGCCCGGTCCGCGAGGGCGACACCCTGAGCAGCGAGCTCGTGATCGGGGCCGCGGTCGATCTCCCGGACGGGGGGACGGCGCTCGATCTGCGGTCGCTCGTCACCGCCCACCGGGCGGACGGTGACGCTCCCGTCCTGGACTGGTCGTACACGGTACTCATGCCCGGACGCCCGGATCGGGGATAATGGTTGTCATGAGTTCAGAAGGCGGCACGCGGCCGGGGGTGGGCCGCCCCAAGAAGACGGCGCTCCTGGTGGCCCAGCAGATCGTCGAGGACATCTCCCGTCGCGGGAACACCGTCGGCGACCGGCTGCCCCCGGAACACCTCATGCTCGAGCAGTACGGGGTCGGTCGCGGGACGCTCCGCGAGTCGCTGCGCTACCTGGAACTGCAGGGCGTGCTCATGCTCAAGCCCGGGCCCGGTGGCGGGCCGATCGTGCAGCAACCGGACGGGGGGACGCTGGCCGCCACGTTGAGCCTGCTCCTGCAGTTCGAGAACGCCCCGTTCTCCACGATCATGGAGGCCCGCACGGCGTTGGAGCCCACCATCTCCCGTCTGGCCACCTCGCGGATCGACGACGCCGGACTGGCCGGACTCGCCGAGAACCTCCGCCAGACGCGGGAGCAGATGGGCGACCAGGCCGCGTTCTCGGCCCACTCCGAGCGATTCCACGAGCTGATCGCCTGGAGCTCCGGGAACGCGCTCTTCGGCTACCTCTTCGATGCGCTGAGCGGCCTGATCGCCGGAGCCTCGATGGGCATCACCTACCCCAGGCGGCAGCGCGAGTTGACGTGCGACATCCACGAGGAGATCTACGCCGCGATCGCCGACCGGGACGGCGACACCGCGTCCCGGTTGATGTCGGTCCACATCCACGAGCACACCACGTACCTGGAGAAGCGGTTCCACAGCGCGCTCGCGAGGCCGATCCGGTGGGACCTCGACGGTTGACCCGGGTCACCGGGCCGTGCCCGTCCGAGGCGGATCAGATGTGGCGGCCGCCGGTGATCTCGAGGACCGTACCGGTCATGTAGCTCGACATGTCGCTGGCCAGGAACAGCACGACCTGCGCGACCTCGGAGGGCTCGCCGGCCCGGCCCAGGGGGATCTCGGCCATCTTCTCGTCCCAGACGTGCTGCGGCATCGCCAGGGTCATGGCGGTGCGGATGAGCCCCGGCTGGATCGCGTTGACGCGCACGTTCTTGAACGCGACCTCCTTGGCGGCGGCCTTGGTCAGTCCGACGATCCCCGCCTTGGCGGCGGAGTAGTTGGTCTGACCCTTCAGCCCGACCTTGCCGGAGATGGAGGAGACGTTGACGATCGCCCCTCCCCCGTGCTCCCGCATCCGCCCGGCGGCCGCGCGGGTGCCGTTCCACGTTCCCTTGAGGTGGATCGCGATGATGTCGTCGAACTGCTCCTCGGTCATCGTGCGCATCGTGGCGTCGCGGGTGACACCGGCGTTGTTCACGAACACCCCGAGCGGCCCGAACGCCTCCTCGGCCACGTCGATCAGGTGCTCGATCGCCGCCCCGTCACGCACGTCGCAGTTCACGTACCGTGCGGCGTCCTCGCCGCCCAGCTCGGTGACCGCGGCCGCGCCCGCCTCGTCGTCGATGTCCCCGATCACGACGCGCGCCCCGCTGTCGATGAACGTCCGCGCGATCTCCAACCCGATCCCGCGCGCGGCTCCGGTGACGACCGCGGTCCTACCCTCAAGAAGTCCCATGACGTGTGTCCTCTCCTCGTGCCCGCCCGGCCAGTTCGGCCAGGATCGCATCGGTGTGTCGGCCCAGTGACGGCACGGGCCCCATCGGTAGCTCTACGTCCGCGTAGGTGATCGGCGGGAGCAGGCCGCGGACGGGTCCGGCCGGGGTGTCGACCTCGCGCCACCGGTCCCGCGCCTCGAGCTGCGGGTGGTGGACCAGTCCGGCGACGTCGTTGAGCCGGGCCGCCGGGACACCGGCGTCGTCGAGTCGCGCGGCCAGCTCCTCCGAGTCGTACTCCCTGGTCAGGGACCCGATCAGTGCGTCCACCTCGGCCCTGCGCGCCACGCGGGCGATGTTGGTCGCGTACCGCTCGTCGTCGACGAGATCCGGCCGGTCCAACACGTCGCGGACCAGCGCCGCCCATCCCCGGTCGTTCTGCACCCCGATGAGCACCTGTCCGTCCCTGGTGGGGAAGGCGTCGTACGGGCAGATCGAGGCGTGCGACAGGCCCATGCGCCCGACCTGCCGGTCCGCGTACATCCGGATGTACATGGGGTGGCCCATCCACTCGGCTGTCGCCTCGAACATCGACACCTCGATCGTGGCACCGAGCCCGGTCCGCTCCCGACGGAACAGCGCCGACTGGACCGCCGAGAGCGCATACATCCCGGTCGCGATGTCGGAGACCGGGACGCCGGTCTTGGTGGCGGTCTCGGGGGTACCGGTGATCGAGCACAGCCCCGACTCGGCCTGGACGAGCATGTCGTAGGCCTTGCGGCCCGAGTACGGCCCCGCCTCGCCGTATCCGGAGAGGGTGACGACGACGAGCTCGTCCTTCCGCGACCGGAGCGCAGCGGCCCCCAGACCCAACCGGTCCATCGCCCCGGGTGCCAGGTTGCTCAGGACCACGTCCGCACGGTCGGCCAGCTCGAGCGCGACCCGCCGCCCGTCGTCGGAGGCCAGGTCGAGCGCGATCGACTCCTTGCCCCTGTTGAGCCAGACGAAGTGCGAGGCCAGGCCGTGGACGGTGTCGTCGTAGGACCGGGCGAAGTCACCCTCCCCCGGCCGCTCGATCTTGATGACGCGGGCGCCGAGGTCCGCGAGGTGACGGGTGGCCAACGGGCCGGCGACGGCCTGCTCGACCGCCACGACCGTGATCCCCTCGAGAGGGAGCGGCCCGTCTCCCGTCATCGTGCGGTGGCCTCGCGTGTCGCACCGCGCATGAGGCCGCCGCCGATGACCAGCCTCTGGATCTCGCTGGTCCCCTCGTAGAGGCGCAGCAGGCGGATGTCCCGGTAGATCCGCTCGACCACCACGCCCCGCATGTACCCGGTGCCGCCGTGGATCTGGACGGCCAGGTCGGCGACCTTCCCCGCCATCTCCGTGCAGAAGAGCTTGGCGACGGACGGGGCGATGCGTCGGTCCTCTCCCGAGACGTACTTGGCCGCGACCTCCCGGACCAGCGCCTGTCCGGCCATCACCCCGACCTGCTGGTCGGCGATCATGGCCTGGACCAGCTGGAAGTCGCCGACGGCCGTGCCCCCCTGCGTGGTGGTGGCCGCATGGGCCAGCGACTCGTCGAGCGCCCTTCTCGCCGACCCCACGGCGACGGCGGCGATGTGCACGCGACCGCGGGCCAGGGACGTCATCGCCGCGCGGTACCCGGCGTCCTCGTCTCCCCCCACCAGCGACGAGGCGGGGACCCGGACACCACTGAAGTCCACCTCTGAGGTCGGGGCACCCTCCTGGCCCATCTTGCGGTCCTTCGGTCCCACCGTGACCCCGGCCGCGTCGGCGGGGACGAGGAACACCGCGATCCCCGGGCCACCGGCGTCCGCGGGGCGAGTCCGGGCGAACACGACGAACAGATCCGCCACCGGCGCGTTGGTGATGAAGCGCTTGGTGCCGTCGATGACCCAGTCGTCGCCGTCCCGGACGGCCCTGGTCGCCAGCCCGGCGGGATTGGACCCCGCACCGTCCTCGGTCAGCGCGAAGGACGCGATCACCTCGCCGGACGCGATCCGCTCCAGCCACTCCGCCTTCTGCTCGTCGGTGCCGAAGTTCACCAGGACCTGCCCGGCGATCCCGTTGTTGGTGCCGAACAGCGACCGCATGGCCAGGCTGGTGTACCCGAATTCCATCGCCAGCTCGACGTCCTGGGTCAGGTCCAACCCCAGGCCACCCCACTGCTGCGGGATCGCGTACCCGAACATCCCCATCTCGGCCAGCCCGGCCCGGATGTCCTCCGGGACGGCGTCGGCGTCGGCGATCTCCCGCTCCCGGGGCATCACCACGGTCCGGATGTAGTCGCGGGTCGTGGCGAGGATGGCCGCGAAGTCCTCCGCGTCGACCTCGGGCCCCACCGAGTCCGCCTGATCGCTCATGACTGTGTCCTCTGTCGTCCGTGATGGCCCTCGCGGAACCACGATCCGGTGAAGTATGCTTCAAACTATTATCATCAATTACGGAGCGGGGCAATAGTCACCGCCGGACCCCCGGGAGCCACCGATGGCCGAATCCAGCGAGTCGCGACCGCTCAGCGGCATCCGCGTGGTCGAACTCTCCAGCTTCGTGGCCTCTCCCCTGTGCGGGCTCACGCTCGCCCAGCTCGGCGCCGAGGTCATCCGCGTCGACCCGGTGGGCGGCGCGGCGGACGTGCACCGCTGGCCGCTCGCCCCGGGCGGAACCTCGATCTACTGGACCGGCCTCAACAGGGGCAAGTCCTCGGTGACCCTCGACCTCCGGTCCGACGAGGGCCGGCAGTCGTTCCGGGACCTCGTCACCGCTCCCGGGGAGGGCTCGGGAATCCTCGTGACCAACTCCGCCGGCCGGGAGTGGATGAGCCATGAGCGTCTGGCCGCGGTTCGACCCGATGTCATCACCCTCGAACTGCTCGGACGTCGCGACGGCCGCCCCGGGGTCGACTACACCGTCAACGCCGCCCTCGGGTTCCCCGCGATCACCGGACAGGACGGCGGGCAGGGCGGTGGACAGGGCGGTGGACAGGTGGTCAACCACACCCTGCCGGCCTGGGACGTCGCCGCGGGACTCCACGCGGCGCTGGCGGTGGTCTCCGCCGTCCGCGAGCGGGAGAGGACCGGCCGGGGCCGACGCATCGTGCTCCCGCTGGACGACGTCGCACTGGCCACCGCCGGCGCGCTGGGCTACCTCACCGAACCGCAGCTCGACGGGTCCACCCGGCCCGCCGTCGGCAACTACGTCTACGGCACGTTCGGGAGGGACTTCACCACCGCCGACGGGGGCCGTGTAATGGTGGTCGCCCTGACCACCAGGCATTTCCACGACCTGGCGCGGGTGACCGGGACCCGGGACGCCGTTGACGCCCTCGAGTCGGCCACCGGCGCCGACTTCGGTACCGAGGCCGACAGGTACTCCTACCGGGAGGTCCTGGCCGCACTGTTCGCCCGATGGTTCTCCGCCCACACCACGGCGGAGGTCACCCGAGCACTGGAGGACTCGGTGGTACTGCACGAGCGGTACCGCACGTTCGACCAGGTGGTGACGGAGGGCGATCTCGAGGCCAACCCGCTGTTCGCTGCACTGGATCAGCCGGGGATCGGCTCGTACCTCGCGGCCGCGCACCCCGCGACCTTCGACGGCCGGCACCTGGCCACCGGTCCCGCGCCGGACCTCGGCGCCGACACCGATCGCCTCACCGCCGATCGCCCCCGCGCTCCGATCGACTCACCGCCGATCGCCCCACCACCGCAGGGACCTGAGTCATGACCCACAAACCCGCCGCCCGCGACGGTGTCCCCGTGTACCTCACGGAGGAGCGGCTCGCGATCCGCGATCTGGCCCGCGACTTCACCGCCCGGGAGGTCCTGCCGGTCGCGAACCGCCTCGACCCGGAGAAGGGAGACATCCCCGACGAGCTCCGGCAGAAGATGGCCGATATCGGCTTCTTCGGCATCATGATCGGCGAGGAGCACGGCGGGCTCGGCCTGGGCGTGTTCGAGTACTGCCTGGTCGCCGAGGAGCTCGCCCGCGGGTGGCTGTCGGTCTCCGGTCTCCTCGCCCGTGGCAACGGGATGGGCGGCGGGTTCACCCCCGATCAGGAGGCGCGCCTGCTCCCCCGCGTCGCCCGCGGCGAGTGGCTGGGCGCCTACGCGTTGTCGGAGGCCGAGGCGGGCTCCGACGTCGCCAACATCTCCTGCCGAGCCGTCCGCGACGGCGACGAGTGGGTGGTGAACGGCACCAAGATGTGGTGCACCTATGCCGACCAGGCGGACTACCTCGTGCTGTTCGCCCGTACCGACCCGGTCCGGGACCCGGCCAAGCCCCACCGCGGGATCTCCGCCTTCCTGGTGGAGAAGGATCGCGGCGTGTTCCCCGCGGGCATCACCGGCAACCCCGTCCGCAAGATCGGATACTTCGGCTGGCAGACCTGGGAGCTGTCCTTCGACGACTTCCGGTTGCCCGCCTCTGCGCTGCTCGGCGGGGAGGGCAGGGGCTTCTACCTGGCGGTCTCCGGCCTGGAGGTCGGTCGCGCCCACACCGCCGCCCGCGCGATCGGCCTGGCCCGCGCCGCGCTGGAGGACTCGATCGCCTACGTCGCCACCCGCGAACAGTTCGGCCGACCGATCGGCGAGTTCCAGTACCTGCGCTTCGAGATCGCCCGGATGGCCGCCGACATCGAGGCCGCGCGCCAGCTCATGTTCTCGGTGGCCACGGACATCGACTCCGGGCGTCGCTGCTCGCTCGAGGCCGCCATGTGCAAGCTCGTGGCCACCGAGATGGCCGAGCGGGTGACCTCCCAGGGCGTCCAGATCCACGGCGGGGCCGGGTACACGACCGACTTCCAGGTGGAGCGGCACTGGCGCGACGCCCGGCTGACGCGCATCTTCGAGGGCACCAGCGAGATCCAGATGCGGATCATCTCGGATGAACTCCTCGGCCGCGACCACTGAGTACAGTCGCCACCATGAAGGCTGCGGTGTGCGTGGACACGGAATCCCCCCTGGTGCTCGAGGACATCCCGATCCCCGAACCCCGGGAGGGCGAGGTCCTGATCCACAACACGGCCTGCGGGGTGTGCCACACCGACCTCCACGTGATGAAGGGCGAGGTGGGGTTCCCGCTCCCCGGGGTCCTGGGGCACGAGGTCTCCGGAGTCGTCGCCGAGGTCGGCCGTGGCGTGACGGCGGTCCGCCCGGGTGACCGCGTGGTGGGCTCGTTCATCATGCCGTGCGGGTGGTGCGAGAACTGCGCCCGCGGGATGGAGGACCTCTGCGCCACCTTCTTCGAGTACAACCGCCTGCGCGGGACCCTGTACGACGGCGAGACCAGGCTTCACCGCGCCAACGGAGAGCCGCTGTCCATGTACTCGATGGGCGGCCTGGCGGAGTACAGCGTCACGCCCGCCACCGCGGTGTTCACCCTCCCCGAGGAGCTGGATCTGGCGGATTCGGCGATCCTGGGGTGCTCGCTGTTCACCGCCTACGGTGCCGTGCGGAACGTCGGGGATGTCCGGACCGGTGAGTCGGTCGCGGTCGTGGCCGTGGGCGGCGTCGGGCAGAACATCGTCCAGCTGGCCGCGGTGAGTGGCGCCGAATCCGTCATCGCCGTCGACGTGGACGAGGAGAAGCTCGCCCTGGCGCGGCGCATGGGTGCGACCCACACGATCAACTCGCGCGAGGTCGATGCGACCGAGGCGGTCATGGAGATCACCGGGGGCCGGGGCGTCGACGCCGCCTTCGAGGCGCTGGGCTCGGCCGCCACCACCCGCCAGGCCACGGACATCACGCGGGAGGGCGGCAGGGTCGTCGTGGTGGGCATCCCGCCGGCCGGGACGGTGCTGGACGTCGACCTCGCGCGGGTCGTGCGCC
>NZ_JAALEC010000425.1:0-26918 GCF_014145205.1 Dietzia sp. DQ11-44 | reverse complement strand
GTAAGAAGACTTCAAATGCGGACCACTAGAACCAGAGATCGGCCAGCAGCTCCAGCGACCGGTCCCGCACCAACCACCCCCTTTGCTTTCTCTATCCCGTTGGTGGGGTCGCTCGACGGGAAGACCGCACGCCTCTGACGCTCCCGCTCGTAGACGGAGCAAGAATAGGGGGACGCATTTCGACACCCTCCGGGTATGCGACGTCCGTGCCGCCCTCCCCGGAGGAAGCTTCGCCAATTGGATGGCGTGAATGAAGGTACCTACGTAGACGTTCGGGTGAGTCATGGCCCATTCGCTGAACGGCAGCGACAATGTCTCTCCCTGTCACGAAGGCAATAGGATGGCCATCTTCTCTCACCTCAGCGTAAACCTGGGCGCTGATGAAACTGGTAGTAACGAACACGCCGAACTGCCGGTGCCTGATTCGGGAGATCAGACGAGCCACGTCGCGGACGCCCACACCGTTATCGGGCGCATAGCACTTTGCCTCAAGGGCGAACTCGAGCGCTATTGGGTCCTTGCCCGGCCCGATTCGGAACGTACCGACAGCGTCCCGCCCGCCGTCCCGGGATGGCCTGGTCACCTCAACGTGGTCCACGTGGGGATCGGTCGATACCCAGACCTCGGCGGCCAGATGCTCGAATTTAGCCGGCTCAGGGGCAAAGTGACGGTGTATGTCATCGATTAGCCAACGATCCTTGACTAAAGGAAGCTGCTCCTCTCGGCTCCTCATGGTAACGGTAGGAGGAGCCTCAAGCGCAGTATAAATTCGACTTCTTACCCAGATTTCCCACTCGCGGGGACAAGCGCTGCCAAATATATTGCCCTCCAACACCTGGTTGATCCACTCGCGTTTGACTACAGGCACATCCAGAACAGTGAAATGCGCCCGATAGTTCTGAAATCTGACATGCGACGTAGTCCGCCATGTTGCTACAAGTTCCTCCTCCGGGCTCAGTCGTGCAGACCCTGGCGTAAGCAGGCCACGGAATACAACGTCTCGACCTTCTCCTGTTTTCTGGAAGAGGAAGATTGGCGGAATGAACCGTCGCTGCGCGGGGCCGGATTGCGAGGCGGCGAAGATCTGGTTTAAGAGCAGATTCCCTCTGCGGGGAGTCTCGTGGAGCTGGTGGCCCGGGCGGCGATTGTCGCCGTAGTAGGTGAAGTCCCCCGTCGTTGGATCCAGCCGGTCGGGCCAGTCCACCTCGTCACCCGATGTGTAGAGGACTACCAGCCTCACTGCAGATTGGGAAACACTGCCCTTATACCGGAAGCCGCCCTGGTTTCCGACTGGCAACAACATGCCGATGGGATCGTCCGCGACCGTCTTGGCACTTCCCCCCGCATATACGCGGTCTACAACAAGATCCGCGTCCGGCAGGTTCGCGAACGGGACCTTTGCCTTAGCCATGCGACTAGGATGTCATCTTTTCTATCGACGAGTTCGGTTAGCGAGAACCATCTGGGAGCGCATTGGTCAATCTGACGGGGCGCTGCGTTAGCCGAACCGGCTTCCCAACCACCGCCGCCTAGAACCAGAGATCGGCCAGCAGCTCGATGGACCAATTCCGCACCGCGGGGTCGTAGGCGCAGGTGACGGTGATGAGCTCGTCGGCGTCGGTGCGCTCGACGAATTCCTCGAGCTGGCGCCTGACCGTGTCGGGCGAGCCCACCGCGCTGATGTCGAGCATCGGGTTGGTCGCGCCGCCGAACTGCGCCGGGTCCACTGGCGGCTGAATCTTGCGACTGGGTCCGGCCCGCAGGTCGAGGATCATCTACTGCAGGGTGGCAGAGTCCCGCGATACGTAGTTGGCGTCTGCCACGACTACGCTGATGCCGACCGTCACCACGGACGTGTCGATGCGCGCTGGGCCCTTGCTGCCGAACAGCTCGCCGTTGGTCCTGACGTTCTCGCTCGCCTCGCACTTCGCGCCCGACCAGATATCGCCGAGCCACTCGGGGCCGGGGGCTTGTATGCCCGGACACCAGACGTCGAAGTACATGCGTTCCTCCCGTTCTGATCAAGCTGGTCGCGAGGCACCGGCAACCCGCCCCATACGACGCGTGATGCGACGCCCAAGCAGCGGTCCGCGGCACGCGATAACGGCACGCAGCTTGTCGGCCGCGGGATGCACGACTTAGACCGAGTCCATCGGGTCCGCACCGGGGCACAGCGCTTATGGAATGGGGCAGCGTCGCCGAGCCGCTGCATGTTTGGCAGATGGGCCGGACCCGTGTGTCAACGGCGGGCGTGAGGGTGAGCAGCACGGTGGCCGACCGAAGGTACCGGCGCCACGAACCTCTTTCAACTCCCAATCGTGCACCTCGCGCCGGCATTTCCGTCCGCCCATCAAGTTGAAACTGGCGACGGACCCGCTCCCGACGCTCTTACTCAAAACCACAGGTAAGAGGATTCTCGAACGCTAGGATTGCCGCGGGCTGGCTATCCGGCCGCGGTGGCCCGCGCCGGCATATGGCAGGATGGACGGCCTAGGGAGAGGGTCACAAACATGGCATTCACATCAGTGGAACTATGCGCCGGGGCCGGCGGCCAGGCTGTTGGCCTGGAGCGCGCCGGATTCGCTCACTTGGCCTGCGTCGAGTACGACAAGCACGCCTGCACAACCCTGCGCACCAACCGGCCGCACTGGAACACCGTCGAGATGGACTTGAACGAGTGGTCCGGCGCCCAGTACGCGGGCAAGACAGACCTGGTGGCGGGCGGCGTGCCGTGCCCCCCATTTTCGAAGGCGGGTCGGCAGCTTGGTGCAGATGACGATCGTAACCTCTTCCCGCGGGCACTGGATCTGATCGAGGAGATCGGGCCGAAGGCCGTCATGATAGAGAACGTTCGCGGCTTGATGGATCCGGTTTTTGAGGGCTTCAGGGCGGAGGTCGAGGGGCGCCTGGAGGATATGGGCTACACGTCGTCATGGCGGCTGCTCAAGGCTTCGGATTTCGGTGTCTCGCAGCTGCGGCCCCGCACGATTCTGGTTGGACTCAAAGAGCCTTGGGCCGGGCATTTCTCTTGGCCCGAGCCTCACAAGCGACCGGCGAAGAGCGTGGGCGCACTACTGCGGGACCACATGGCCGCCAATGGTTGGGAGGGTGCTGACGACTGGGCGGCCGGCGCCGACACGATCGCACCGACCCTGGTCGGCGGGTCGCTCAAGCACGGCGGTCCTGACCTGGGGCCGACCCGCGCGCGGGCCGCGTGGGCTGAGCTGGGGGTGGAAGGTCGGACCATTGGCAGTGAGCCGCCGGCACCCGGGTTTGTGGGAATGCCGCGGATCACAGTGCAGATGGGTGCGCTCATCCAGGGCTTCCCGCCTGACTGGATCTTTCCTGGCACCAAGACGGCGAGTTGGCGTCAGGTGGGGAACGCATTCCCTCCGCCGGTGGCCGCGGCCGTGGGTAAACAGATTCGCCGAGCCTTGGAGGCCGTCAAGCTTGAGTCTGTGCTTGATCCGGAGAGTCTGGTAGCTCCGCTTTCACGGACGCCGGAGCTGGCAGCTCTCTAATTCCCTCGAGCACCTTCTCGAGCAGATCGAATGAAATTCTGGCCGGGTCCACAGCAACCCAGTCGGCTTCTTCAAGTTCGTAGCCGACGGAGGCGGCCGCGGCGCAGTCGACCCGCCAGGTTCCGCACAGAAGGACCAGGTTGTGTTCGGCGAGGACGTGGGGTTTGGCCTGACGGGCTCGGCGCATGGGGTCTTTGGCGCCGAGCCCGATGGTTTCGATGACGTACCGGGGCACCACTGTGTCTGGCATGTAGCCGAAAAAGGCAGTGAGGCGCTTCTTGATGCCGCCGCGGCCGAATACCGCAGCGAGCTGGTCTTCGGTGAGGTCGCGTAAGGGGTTGCGCGGCAGCGGTCCGTCCACCACCGGGGTTTGGAAGCGTTTCATCGCATCGGAGGTGAAGCTGCGCTTGGCGTCTTTGTTGGCCCCGTTGCGTAGCCATACGCGGTGGGCCCTCATTATCGAGGCGTAGAAATGGTCAGCCGGGGCGTCGATTCTGATGAGTAGGCAGATTTCGCACTGAGATTCGGTGGGGATCATCCACGAGTTGCGGATCGTAGTTTTGATCTCGACGGGGATGCCGGCAATCACGGTGTCCAGGGGCTTCTGCTTCGGTAGGCCTAAGGCGTGCAGAAGTCGATATTGCAGTTTGGTGCCGACCGATGAACGTTCGTCGGAGTCGACTTCCGGGTCGTAGAGATAGAACCGTCCGGTGATGGAGCCCTCTATGACGTAGTTGATGGCGTCGAGGATGGCGTTCCGTAGATGTGCTTCCAGGTCTGGCCGGGTTTGGAGCCACTTCAGCACTTGCTGCAGCTCAAAGTCCTCCTCGGGGGCGAGAATTGTGTGAGCGGGTGGCTGCGGGATTGCGGTCTGTCCTCTGCGCGCTGTGCGCCCGTCGGGTCTACACGTGTGCCCGGGGCCGGGGACAGCGTTCGTTGCCATACCGGGCTACGATAGCCGGCAGAAAATCAGCGGCGGCCTGCAGTAAAGGTGGGTGGAGTCGTTCCGACCGATACGGACCTTGCAGAAAGTGGCGTCGGCGAACACGTAGGGGAACTCGGTGTGGGTCAGCGTCCGGGTGCGGAACTGCTCGACTTCGGCATCGAGCTCGGCGCAGATGCGTGAGACCTCCGAGTTGGAAATGCCGGTATCGACTCCGAGCGCGCGGACCAGGTCATCCACGGCCCGGGTGGACACGCCGCGCACTTAGGCCTGCATAATCACCGCGGACATGGCCCGATCGATCCGTCGGCGGCGCTCTAGCGGTGCCTGGAAGAACGACTCTGCCCGCAGCTTCGGGATCTGTGCCTCGGTGTCTCCCACCGGGGTCGAGATCGACTTGGGACGGTGCCCGTTGCAGTGGGTCGTGCGCTTCTCGGACCGTTCGTAGCGTTCGACGCCGATCCTCGCCGCGGCTTCGCCCTCGATCAACGCCCGCATGCCGACCCGCACCAGCTCGGCGAACATGGCCTGCGGATCAGCGGCCAGCAGTGCGTCGAGCTGGGCGTGTACGCCAGAATGGGACTGGGGCCTCGAGTGGTGTGAGCTACTTGGCGGTAACTCATTGACCACTACGCGATGGCCCGCCCTTGTCAGCGGACCGCTACACCCTCGTCAGCCAGAACCCCGGCCCCGAAACCCCACCACTCCACGCGACTTCCCCTCATTCGGTAACAAAGAGGCCCAGAGAATGCCCCATCTTCCATCCAGCCCTGCCATCTAGCAGCACAATCGGCGTCCCTACTGGCGGGCATGCTGACGCTCGCATTACTGTGGATCCGGCGCGGAACCGAAGCCGCACGAGATATTGAATATTCGTCTCACTGGGGTCCATCGGTATTGCCTCTGGGGGCCAGTGGCCGAGATCGCGAATATTGCGCTTGGGGGCCAGCAGTAGCGTCCGTGGGGGCCACCCGCTTCTAGGCTCCTTCCGCCGCGTGTATAGGGCACGCGGCGGAAGGAGCAATCCGTGACTGTACGGAAAATCAGGGCGAAGCTCGTGTTGCAGCTTCGCGCCGAAGGCTTGTCAGGCAGGGCGATCGCCGCCTCGCAGGGCATGTCCCGCAAGAGCATCGCGGCGGTGCTGGAGGCCGCCGATGCGACCGAGACGAGCTGGGACGACGTCGCCGAGCTCACCGATGAGCAGGTGTACGCCCGCCTGTTCCCGGGCCGCGGGGAACACGAGAGCGTGTTCGCCCAGCCCGACTGGGAACAGGTCCACCGCGAGATGGCCCGGGTCGGGGTCACACTCAAGCTGCTGCACGGCGAGTACACCGACCGCTGCGCCCACGCGAAAGCGCCGGCGATGGGCTATGACCGGTGGTGCAAGACCTACCAGCGACACGTGATGGTCACCGGCGCCGCCTCCCGCGTCGGGCACAAGGCCGGCCAGACGGTCGAGGTCGACTGGTCCGGCCCCACGATGGAGCTCACCGATCCGGTCACCGGAGCTACGCGGAAGGTGTACCTATTCGTGGCGTGCTTGCCGTTCAGCCGGTACGCGTTCGTCTGGCCATCGACCGACATGCAGCAGGACGCGTGGCTTCGGGCGCACGTGGCGATGTTCGAGAACTTCGGCGGATCGGTGCCGCGGATCGTGTGCGACAACCTCAAAACCGGCGTGGTCTCCCATCCCCGCGACGGCGAGATCGTCCTCAACGACGCCTACCGGGAGATGGCCGCCCACTACTCAGCAGCCGTTCTACCAGGGCGGATACGGCGGCCCAAGGACAAATCTGGCGCAGAGAACACCGTGGCGCACGTAGCGACCTGGGTGATCGCCGGCCTGCGGGACCGCATGTTCCACACGGTGCCCGAACTGGCCGAGGCGATCGGTGAGCGGATGGACGCCTACAACCGGGAGCCGTTCCAGAAACGCCCCGGGTCGAGGCTGAGCGTGTTCACCGCCGAGGAGCGGCCGCTGCTCACGCCGCTGCCGGCGGTGGCGTTCGAGATCAGCAGGTGGCTCTACGGCCGCCGGGTCGGTCGCAACGGGCACGTGGTGTTCGAGCGCAACTTCTACTCCGCCCCGCTGGCGCACATCGGCACCAGAGTCGACCTGCGGATTACGGCCCGCACGCTGGAGATCTACCGCGGCACCGAGCGGATCTCCAGCCACCTGCTGCTCCCAGCTGGAGCCTCCGGGCAGTACCGCACCAACGATGCCGACCTGCCCGCCGGCCGCCAGTACCAGCAGTGGGATGCGCCCCGGGTACGGGAGTGGGCCGAGCGGGTGGGGCCGGCGGCGGTGATCGTGGTGAACCGGATCTTCGAGTCCGTGCCCGTTGACGAGCAGGGCCTGGACGCTGCCCTGGCGGTGCTGCGTCTTTCGCGGCGGTTCTCGGCCGAGAGGGTCGAAGCCGCCTGCGCCCTGGCGCTGACCGGGCCGGTGCGCTCACCCCGCTACGCGCATATCCACCCGATCCTGGCCACCGGCCAGGACAAGACCGCCGCCCTACAGCCACGCACGAAGCCCGAGCAGGCCGGCGGCTACGTCCGCGGTGCCGACTACTACGCCAGGAGTGCCCGATGAGCAGCATCGATAGCGAGACCAAACGCAAGCTCCGCGAAATGGGCGCCCAGCCACTGCTCGAGGCGATCGAAGCGCAACACGACGACCACGTGGTCGGCATGAGTTTCGGCGAGCGCCTGCAGCTGGTCGTCGACCACGCCTGGCAGATAGGGCTTGTCGGTACCGCGGGTCCGGCGAGTTGGTACCGCCATTCCGGCGACCCGGAACCGGCCCGTGTGTGAAGCGGGCCGGCACCGTCGGGGGTTACTCCCAGTAGCCGGTGGTGGCTCGGGCTTGGTCGTCGCGCTGTCGGCGCATGTCGACTTCGCCGAGGTTGATCTCGCGGGCGTTGTTGGCCAGGCGGTTGACGATGGAGTCCGCGGCGACCCGGTCAGGCAGCGCCTCGAGCCAGTACGCCGGCCGGGATTGGGAAGCGATCATCGTCGGCAGCCGGTGTTCACGGTTGGCCAGCACGGCGAACAAGTCGTTGGCGGCTTCAGGATCGATGCCCACGGTCAGGAAATCGTCGATGATCAGCAGCTCCACTTCCGAGAGGTCGTTGAGCATCTTCTGGTGGCGGATGCCGTCGCCGCGGGCGATGACCAGCCGCCGGGCGAGTTCGTCCATGCGGGCGTAGGTGACGGTGTGCCCGTTCTGGCAGGCGGCGATGCCGATCGCGCAGGCCAGGTAGGTTTTCCCGCCGCCGGTCGGTGAGAGGACCAGCAGGTTGGTGGGGTCTTGGCGCCAGTGGTGCCCGGCGTAGCGTTTCATCCGCACCGGGGTGATCCCGCGTCCTTCCTGGTAGTTGATCTCGGCGATCGAGGCCTGAGGGATCGGGAACTTCGCCGCTCGGATCAGCTTGTCGATCCGGTGGGCCTGGCGCTGGTCCAAGGCGTCGTCGACGGCGGTGAGAAAGATCTGCTCCGGGGTGAGCTCGTCATTGGCCTCATCGCTGATGAGCTCCTCGAACCGGGTCGCCACGTGCGTGATGCGCAGGTTGCGGAACTTCTGGTGATCGATCTCGGTGAACATCACACGCCCTCCCCGCTGCGGCCGCGCGCATAGTGATCGGCCGAGCGCACCTGCACCGCGCCGTCGTCTCGGGCTCCGGCCGGTGGCGGGGGCTTTCGGGTGGCCGCCGCTGGGACCACGGGTCGGGGCGCTTTGCCGTCGGAGTCGATGGTGGCCATGACGCGTTTGAGCACGCTGTAGCTGCCGACGCTGTTCTGGTTGAGCAGCACTTGGCAGGCCGCCTCGAGCCGCTGTCGACTTCTCTTGCCGAGAGTTTCGAGGATGTTCTGGCAGTCCAGATAGCCCTGCGCCTCGATCACGTGACGATCCAGGATCTGGGCGATCACTTTCTCGGTGGCGGGGCCGAACCCGCGGGCGCGGTCGGTGAACCACTGCCGCGACCACAGGCCGTCGATACCCTGGTGCTCTTTCGGGGCGTGAGCCAGCACCGTCGAGTACTGGCCCTTGCGGCCGTGGCGCCGGGAGTGCTCGCAGACGACCTGGTCACCGTCGAAGAGCGTCACCGACTGCGCGGTCAGGCGCACCCGCAGCAGCTGACCGGCGAAGGTGTACGGCACCGAGTAGTACTGCGAGTCGCAGGAGACGTGATAGTTCCGGCCGACCTTGAGTTGCTTCCATTCCACCGTGGCGAACCCGTCGTCTGGCAGGGCCGCCAGCAGCGGCGCTTCGTCGGACTCGAACCTCTCCAACCGGGTCGTACCGTCAGCTCGGCGAATCTGGGTGTTGATCTCGGCGACGCGTTCGGCGATCGCCGCGTTCAGGGCCTCGATGGTGGTCCACACCTCTTCGGCGAGGTAGCCGATTACGCGCTTGTTGACCACCTCCACGGCCGATTCCATGGCCGCCTTGTCGCGGGGTTTTCGGACCCGCGCGGGCACGATCGCGGTGCCGTAGTGGTCGGCCAGCTGCTGGTAGCGGACGTTGACAGCCCTGGCCGCCTCGCCCTGCTTCTGCCGGTGAGTGGCGGTGGTCGGGTTGTCGGGCACCACCATCTGCGGTGTCCCGCCGAAGAACGCGAACGCGGCCACGTGGGCGTCGATCCAGGACGGCGACTTTATATCCGTGAAGCCGCGGCAGAACACCGCACCGGAGTACGGAAGGACCGCCACGAACAGGTACAGCTTGGTGACCTCGCCGGTGACCGCGTCGAGGACCTCGAGGGTGTCGCCGGCCCAGTCGACCAACATCGTCCGACCGGGTTCGTGATGCAGCGTGGCCACCACGTCTTTGGCCCGGGCGTGCTCGGCGAACAGGGCGCAGTACTGCGAGTACCCGTACTTCTTCCCGCTTCCGGCCGGAGCGGCGAGGTACTTGCCCCAGGCCTGCTGGATGGTGAAGTGCCGGTTGAACTTCATCGACGCCAGCACCCGATCGAAGTCAGGCTTGGTGTAGTCCTCCGAGACGCGTTTGCGCCCGTCGGGGAACATCCCGGCGATCTCGGCCGGGTTCATCGACGACGCTTGGCCGGCGGTGATGCCGTACGCGGTGATCGTCTTCTTCACCGCCGCGATCTCCCCACGCGAACACCCGACGGCGGCGACGATCTCGCTGTAGCTATGCCCGGCCAGCGCCAACGTCATGATGGCCTTGTACTCGGCCACATCAGCCTCCTCAAATAGGAAGAAGCGGCGCAGTCGCGCCGCCTCACCCCGAGCAGACCACCCCGCCCGCCCCAAGGAGTACCGAGTCGCCGGAATCGCAGTACCGGATCGCCGGACTAGGCGTACCCACTGGCCCTATCTGCCACACGCCCACGAGAGCTTCAACCATTCCAAGATCGACGGACTCATCCGCCGGGCCAACCTGCGCTACCCAGCAGCCGATCTGCGGCGCGTAGACCTGGTCGAGGAGCGCGGCCTGGACCGGGCCATGCTCGCGCAGCTGGCCACCTGCTCGTTCATCCAGCGCCAACAGAACGTCGTCTTCCAGGGCTTCACCGGCTCGGGCAAGTCCTACCTCGGCTGCGCCCTGGCCAAGCAGGCCTGCCAGCACCGCTTCCGGGCGCACTACATCCGGATGCCCGACCTCGAAGAAGCCTGGGCCCTGGCCAAAGACCGACCCCAGGGCCAGAACAAATTCTTGAAGAAGTACGCCGCGTTCTCCCTGCTGGTGATCGACGAATGGCTCCTCGACCACCCCGACGAGACGATCAGCAGAATGCTCCTCGAGCTCCTTGAGCGGCGCTACGACACCGGGTCGACAGTCTTCTGCACCCAGTACCCCAAGAAAGACTGGCACCAGCGCCTGGGCTCCGGAGTCCACGCCGACGCCGTCATGGACCGCATCGTCCACAACACCCTCTGGATCGACACCGGCACCCACAACATGCGCGAACACGCCGCCGCGAGTCAGTAAGTAATCCCCGAGACGGGGCCGGTGGTCCCCACAGACGCGATCACCGGCCCCCAACGGCAATACTGCTGGCCCCCAAACGCAATATCCGGTGGCCCCCAAACCTCCAAATACTCAATATGTCAGCGATCTGATCCCCCGGCACGCCTGTGCTGCTCACTCCTACACGACATTCCCATGGACGATCGGGCCCGTTTCCGCACTTGCGGAAACGGGCCCGCCTCCCGGAATCTCAGCCGATCGCGCGATCGTCACACAGCTTGAACACTCTTCCGGGGTCACGGTCGAGGCTCACGTGATCGATCATCACCAGTCGTTCGTCCTTCGAGTCCACCCCCAGGTTGGCAAGAACCGAACTCACTCTTTCGCAGGTCAAATCGCGGTCTGCCGCCTCGAGAGAATGTCGCACCAAAAGAATGTGCTCTCCCAAGCGGGGGTGACTAAACCGCGCCACGCCCGGAGATGATTCTATTACTTCCCCGTCGTAACCATCGGCCCAAACCTTCACGGCGGCATGCAAACGGCGCTCGTCCACGCTCAGTGCACCGCGCCGCAAAACTCCGAGTAGATCCCTTGCAAGTCGCCAATCAAGAAGCGCATGGAAGGACATGTTGCCATAATCCCGTAGGCACTTATAACAAGAAGACGAGCAAAGAGGAGCGTGATCGTCTCTCTCAAGACGATTCAGGAATACTTCGACCTCCGACAAGAAGGCCGGAAATACGCTCTCACTACCCAAATGAGTCGCAAAACCAGCGCCGTTCTCAAGTGCGTCCGCAATGAACGCGTACGGCACCGGGCGCCGTTGAGCGTCTGTACCGGCGTAGATGCCAGCCACCAATTCAGGCGGCTCCACATCCAGAAACGCCGCAGCCATCTTTCGAAGGAGATACGCAAGCGAAAACCAAGCAGCCCGCCTACCATCAACAGGATCTGGAGCACCGTTCGGCTGGAACCCGACAGTCAGGTCAAGCCGAAGACCGGCCTCTGGTACGACCCCCGACTCAGGACCGACGAAGAGAAAGTCGGTCGGCTGGACCGCTCCGAGAGCCACATCAAACGGCTCGCCTCGCGCGGCGCCCTTCGGCACGAGATTCTTCTCTAGCGCGTCAACGGCGACGTACCCACCCCAGTCAGACCAGCCAGGAGTCGCCTCCTTAAAGGCGAATAGCTTTCCTGCATTATCATTAATGACGAACCGCCGACCGGGACCACTGAACGTTCTAGTGAAACCAAAATTAGCGTTCTTCAGTTCTCCGAAATCCGCCAAAGCTCGTGAAGATACGCCGCGGGGGAACCATGCGAAATTCCCATCGAAATCTCGTGAAGCGTCACCGCGGAAGCCAAGGGGCTCCCTCAGAGGGATCGACGAAAACGCTTCGAGGTTGCCGCAATTCGGACAGCCATCCTCGCCGCTGACCAGGTTGTCCGCCAAGAACGAGCATGACTTGCACAACGCGACGGCACGCTCGATCCCCAGCGCATCATCTTCAACGCGTTGTGGTCTACCTCCAGCCGTCGGCTCGAACGCCGCCACCCCCACCGCCGTGTGGACGCGGCCGTCGCGGACTAACTCACTCATTGGCGCAAACTGCCCCACAGCCATCGTCAGATCACGATCGATGACGTCCGCGGGCGGCCACGGGTACGACTTGGTCGGTCGTTCGAGGTATAGATGACGAACGCTCGTTGGGAAACCAAACATCGGCAAGACACCGTGCTCGGCGAGCCTCTGGCTCAGGTCGTCATGTCCGTGGCTCCCGTCCGCGGTGGCTTTGTCAATGAGTGGCAGTAGCCCGTCGACTACCGCGGAGGCTATCCTCGAGCGATTAGCAGCTAGCTGTGTCTTATCAGTCAGCGCCTCGACAAACGCCTCTATGTCCACCTGGTTTTCTCTCAACCAAATTCCAAGTTCCGCTCGAATTGATGGCCACTGCGCCACCAGGCCGAAGGCCCCGTGAACGTTAACCGTTGGACTGAACGACTCTGCGTCGAGCTGCATCGAGATATCAGACATCGCTCGCCTCAAAACCATAGAGCGCAAAGTGCGCCCCACGATCTCCTCGCGGCCCATCGCGAGGTACGGCTCGGGAGTTGGATCGTTGGTTATTTTACCGGGCTGATCGAAGTAGTACTCATCGTGACTCCTCCCCCTGCAGACGGTGAGAGCGATAGCGACCGGATTACCACGCCGTCCCGCGCGGCCAACGCGCTGCTGATAGTTAAACCGAGTCGGCGGCATATTACCCAGGACCACCGCACTCAGAGCGCCTATGTCGACCCCCGCCTCCATCGTGGTCGTCACGCTCAGTAAATCTATCCCATCAGCGCGATCAACCTCTTCGTCGTCACCTGTCCCTAAAAATACGCCTTGGAATCTCGCCTGCCGGGCCTGGGCGTCAATTCGATCGGTTTGGCCCGTAAGCTCCGCGCAATTAAACCGGAATTGCCCCGACTTCCTAGTAGCTTTCCACCCGTAGTAATCCAGCTCCGAATTTACATCGACTTGATCAGCTGGGATGCGCCTACTGCAATAGGTGCAGTACCCACACCCATAACTAAGGTGGATTCGGCTACAAGACTCGCATCGCCAACCTCGCGCAGACGCACCCCGTAGAACTACTCGATCAGGATCTATTAGAAAGTCCCGGACGGCTCCACCGCATTGATCCTCGAAGATCTCTCTTAGCTCATGCTCGCTCGGTCCACCGTCACGTTCAATCGCACGCCACAGATTCCGAAGTTGCCGGGGCGGATCCTCACGAGGGGAGCGCATATGGTCAAATCGACGGAGACCTGCGAGAACTCGTAAACTCGACCTAGCAAAAGCCGTCTTACTGTTCTGGGGAACCTCAAGTGGTTCGTTATCAGTGGACAGCGAGATCCAACCCAAACCAAGCGACTCGAAATCCCTGCCCGCACCGGAAAACAGTCCGTCCAGAATTTCCTCAAGAAGGGATTCACCGAGCCTATCAAGGAGCGCTTGTTGCGACACGGTAGGACGAGACCGCTGCGCCGGCGGGTTAACGTCCCATCGAAATAGGCTAGACCAGCTTCGAGCGTCGGAAGTCGATTTGAGACTCGCATGGGGACCCCCAGGATTGACACCCATCGCAAGCAGTCGATCGGCGATAGCTCCTGCGTAATCCGACAGAGTAGGGCCGCGCAGGATCCGGGCAGCGATAGAGGGCTCGCTTTGCGGGTCTGCCCCCGGGCGGCCTTCCCAAATCTTCACTAGATTTTCGTAGGCGGGGTCTCCCCGCTCTTCCAATCGTTCGACTGCTGCCCACGAGGAAGCAGACTTGATGTTTTCCGCATAGTGCAACCTTGCGAGCTCAAGATCGGACCCAACGGTCTCATACCCGGATAGCTCGCGATGGATCAGCAAGCGCAGTAGATCTTGATAATGCCGCAGGTCGAGGCCGGCCGCCATTTTAGCGGCATCTTGTCGACTATCGGTGAAGAGAATCAACTTGCGCTGATCCTCAGGAAGCGACGAGGCCAATTCGGACGTTAGAACCTGATTGATTTTCTCAAAACCGGTCCGCATACCTCGAATTGGAGATCGTTGGGCGAGCGGATCCGTCGGAGCGAGCCGATTTCCATCTCTACCCCAAAGAACTTCCCAGTCGTCCCCGCACGACGGGCATTGAGTAGGAAATGGACTTACTGTCCACGGCCCTCGACGCGCGCGGGCAGCGGGCCGAACCCTTGCATGGAAAGTCCACCCGGTTGCAGTCTGGCGGGTACCAGTGTTTTCGATTCTACCCGTCGACGACGAAAGCCTGCTGCGACGGAACGAGTACTCAACCGCTGATTTGTCGCGGGTCCACTTGGGTCGTTCAATCGAGTCCAGACTCCGGGTCGGATTCGGCCAGTAGACAACGTAGTTTTCTGCCGTCCTTTCCAAACGAACTTGGTCTGGCAACTTTGCCAACTCAGGAACGTCAGCTAACAGCAGAGTGTTCAGTCGGTTGCTCTGGGCCTCCCCTTCCGGTGTGAAACCACCAAGCATTACATCGCCACAGCTCTGGCAATATAAGAGCTCTAGGACTCGCGAACCGCATTCACAACGAGTCACGGGGTCGGCATACAACTTTCCGACAGACCGCTTACTATCCGCGTAATCGACAGCAGTGCACTCCGGGTTACAGCACGCCCACACTCCGGGTATGTTACGGAAGAAGTAATGCCCTCTCATCTTTGGATCGGACGGATTCGCCTCAGACGCAATCCCAGTGAGCAAGCGCCTCAGAACCTCTTCTGCGTCCGCCGCGTCACAGGCGGGGAACACACGCGACGCCACTTCGGTGATTGGCCGAGCGATAGTCTTACCTGTTTCGCTCTTATCAGAATCCCGGAAGGCAAGCCGAAGCGTGTCCATGACACCCTCGGCCCTTGCGAGCCTCGCCAGCTCGATATCGTCGGGCATCGCCTTGAGTCGTTCGGCGAGCTCCCGCGAAACTGAAGGACCGCTGCTCGGCATTAACACCGAACCCGGAACAAACTCGAAGCTGTCCGCGTCTACGGCGAAGAACTCTTCAAGGTAGTCACGGTCCCGGTCGGGATCTATCGACGCGGAAGCCGCCAGAATGCGTAGCTGTTCCGGCCGACCTGTAAGCCCGAGCCGTTCCTTGAGGTTTCTCAGCAAGTAAGCGACCTCACTCCCCGCCGTGCCGCGGTACATGTGCAACTCATCGACAACAAGCGTGAAGCGATTTCTCTCATCCTCGTCGAGCCATCGCCGGGTAGATTCGAAAAACTCACTGTCTCGATCGCGTAGCAACATGATGTTGAGCATCGAGTAGTTCGTCACTAAGATATCCGGCGGCGAGTCGATCATGTCCCACCTAGATCGCATTTCCGCACCATCTAGTCGAGGAACGAAATACCGCGTGTCATCATTCCCCGTTAGTTCCGCAAGTTCGTGAGCCCGACGAGCGCGGCGCTCTGTCGAGCGTAGAACTTTTCTTAGTCGCGATACCGCCGACGATGTTTCCGCAGACCCGGTAACAGGAGTAGCTCCGGTGTAACGGCCGAAGAAGAACCTATGGCCGGCGCGGTTCTCGTCTAGCCAGGTCCGGACATCGTCACTATCGAGCGCTCGCCTCATCCGCATCAGCTGATCGTCAACCAAAGCGTTCATTGGGTAGAGAACTAGCGCTCTGACCGCTTTTTGTCTCCCAGATTCGCCTCGCCGCTGGGGAACAAATTCGCGTCCACCCTCCCGCCACCAGGCCGATGACTTAGCCGGGGCACCACCCCATCTCCGTGATTCCTCAAGCAGTGAGCTAACAATAGGAAGCATGAATGACTCCGTTTTTCCGGAGCCCGTCCCCGCCGTTACAACGAGGTTGCGCCCAGCCTCCAACCCTGCTCGCAGAGCGAGCTCCTGGTGCGCGTAAAGAGACAACCCGGGCGGAATCAAGCCCCTCATAGCGAACTCAGCTAGTTCGTCGGGTGCGTCGGCTTTCCGAGCCGACTCCTCGAGAGTTCGGCCGAATGTAGCGTATTCGGGACGGAGTTCAACTAGTGGGTTCCTGTACGCCCCGTTATCTCGGTCGAACAGAGCCCGCCGCTCTTCTTGCAAGCGGTCGTCTGCAAGCCGAAACGGAGTGTCGTAATATCTGAAATAAGCTTCCTTAAGACGATCAAACGTTTCCTGCACATCCATTGATCTCGCCTTTCTCGAATAAATAGCCTCACTGAAGGGCGGCTGATTAATCTTCCAAGGTTTGGTGAACCGATTTTGACACGCTGATCGCCACACTTCGCGGCACGTTATAGAATATCGAGTCCCCTGTAACGCGACTGACCTCCGGAGGCACCGCGCTACATAGATAAAGTGCGCGCGCCTGCAGAACCGGCAACTGTACCCCAGGATCAGTTATCAATCTCCCGATCTCTTCATCTCCACTGACACGGTCCCGAACGAACCGGAAACCTTTCAGACCTTTCTCTAGACGATCGAACATTACCCCGGTTGGAAAATCGCACTGGTACCAACGCCCCATCTTGTAGAACCGGTAGATTGGCTTCTTATAGTTAGCAATCTTATACAGCCCGTTGCCTGACGGGCGGGAAGTTACGAATCTCAACGCGCCGTCGGTCGAAAGCTTCTCGACACGGTCGTTTCTGGCAGGTGGCCCAGCCGCCGTTTTCAGGGAAATCGGAGGAAGCCGATCGGCATTTTTTTCAGCTGCATTGCCGACATAGCTAACACCGACCGACCTCACCGCCGATATCAGCTCACCGAAGCTATCTGCCTGAAGCAAAATTGTTGAAACGGGCGCCAGCTGTCCCTCCGTCTGGTTCGGCCGTTCAATATGAACTGCCACAGTCTCGGACAGCAACTCGATCAGCCCCTTGCGGCGCAAGCCGGTCAGCGCGACAGTTCCACCGGACACGGGGAGCAGCACCGCTGCTGGAGGCGCGATTGCCCACCGCCCACTGTTCCAGTCCAGTTCCACGTGGCCGAGAGCGGAGAGCTCGCGCATCCATCTGCCGACCTCGTATTTTTTCGGATTCACATCAGAGTTACGGGCCAGCCAAGTGATCCGACTTCGCAAGTTGTCGATATCTCCCGAGCCTGTTTCGCTCATCCAGGCCAGTAAAAGGTCAGCGTCCATGCGATACTTCCCAAGCAGCGATGGCGAAGCGCCACCATAAACGATCGTTCGTCTTGACTGAGCCAGAAACATGGTCCCAGATATTCTGGGCCTTCCTATTGAGTCTTGTCATATTAGGCTCGCCCGGGGACAGCCGATGCACTATCCATCCGCTATATCGACGCTGAAGCAGCCAGGCCCCGGAGTCACGCCGGATCTCGAAATACTTGAATGGAAGACTAAGTGGATGCGCGGGCGGTTCTGGCTCTACGAATCGGCGAACGCTACCGTCATTCTGAATGAGCCAGCTCTCTAACGCGTTACGCTGAAGTAGGACTAGGCCCGGATCCTCCTCCTCGCCCATCCATCCACCGCTGATTTGGTGCGGGCTGCCAGTACTGAGCTGGCCGTCTTGCCAACCCAATTCGCCTACCCCTGGCGGAACATACTCAGCACCCGCGCTGGACATCGTTGTGAAAGCCAAGCAGACGCCGTCTGCCTCGACAGTGTGTGTGCCAACGGCATATGGGCCGAACCGACTTAATGGAATCGGGAATATAGATGCGCGGAAAGTTTGATGCCGATCCCCATCTAGCGTCACCTCCACTTCGCGGTCACCCTCTGTAACTGGGATGACTAAGTCAGGCTCCCCGCCCGCGAGATAGGTGGAACGATCTATTAAGCGGTGTAGAGGTAGTCCTTCGATGAAACGCGGCCGTGCACGCTGCGAACCCTTAAAACTCCTTGCCGTCGAACTCGGAACTTCGTCTAGAACAGCCATCAGCTTGGTCTCGTCCGAAAACACCACCCCAAAGTAGATCGTAAAGCCGGGGAGCACCTCGTGCGCCATTCGGCTTTCCATCTTGCGCCACCCCGAGTCAGCGGCGCCATTGAGTAAGCGTTCAGCACTGATCAGCATCGTCGGCGATACAACCAAGAGGTGCTCTTCGAAGGCCTCTACTGACTCCACCGAAATCCATCCCCCAGCATCCGCATCTTCCCGCATCACGCAAAAGTCGAACGGTTTGAAGTGCGCCTCATATACCTCGCCCACAGCTTGAAAACCTCTGCGAACATCTTCAGACCGTACGGGGGGCAATCCTTCCGACTCAAAGAAGGCGCTGTATTCGTCGGGAGTTAGAAGCGCTGCAAATTCCCCGCCCGTGGTTTCTCCCTCTACGATGTCGGATTCGGCTCCCCTAGGCGCGGAGACTACCCACCAAGCGTCCGGCGCATCGATGTCGACGGCCAGCTGAACATTGAGTCGCTTCAGCCCTCTATCTGTGACTATGTCACCGTCCCACCCTTCAGCCCATCCATAAACAATGGGCTCGAGCATTGTTGACAGCGCCGGGTCTCGGAGTACCTCGACAAAGCGCCAGCTTAAACCGCGGTCTTGGTGGTGCGCCCAGATTCGCAAACGCTCGATTAGAGCGGGTGCCGACGGAAGGCTCTCATTAAAAATCTCGGCCGAGTGAAAAAATTGAGTCAGGATTGCCTTGTCCGACTTTCTCGCAATCGCTTGAGAAATTGGGAAACCGATTCTACTGAGATGTTCGTTGGCAGAAATTGTAGAAGTGCCAACACGCTCTTCATTCTGGCCTATCCATTCATCTAGAGCCCGCCACATTTCGGCGACGTCCGCGAAGGCACCTCGCTCCCTCAACGCGTACCGCAAGTCGCCAATTTGGCTACGAGATCCATCGGGAAGGATTGCCTGCGCGAGACGCATATAGTAATTGTGTTTGGCTCCAAACGCGTCGCGGCCCATGTCGCTTGCGGCAAGTACACTAAGAGCGAGTATGGGCAACGTCGGCGGGGGTCCTTCTCTTTGACCACGCCTCCAAAGCGACTGCATCTGGACCATCGAGCTGAACATGAGGCTTCCGCGCTCAGGGGGGGCTGCGCTCCGAACCGCGCGCGCCAGTGACCGCCGCCCATCCTCCCCGTGGGGCGCTAGCTGCTGCAGCTCGTCTTCGTCGATAAACATGACGACGGTGCCCCCGTTGCAATCGGCGAAGAACTTGGAGGCCAAGCCCGCCTGCCACTCCTGGTACACGCCTGGAAGATCGTCGGGGGACCTAAGCATGGACTCATGTTAATGTGGCACGCGGACGTTTGGGACCGGCCTTTGAGATCCTCGCCTGAACTTTAGGGACGAAGCGCCCTCGCCAGGCTGGACTGGACTGGACTGGATGGAAAAAATACCTACCTCCGAGAGCGCAGTTTGTCTTCTCTAAACACTACTGCGCGGAGAGATTCCCATCGGCGCCTTGAAAACGATAGGACCCTTGTTTTTCGAAGGACGGCACCGCATCAATCGCGGACCCAAAGCAGTGGACGAGCCGCGAGATTTCTCGAGCGATTGCCGAAAGATTCGGGGCGGACACCATAGAGGAGAAGCTCGAAGGCCAGCGGGCTGGTAAGCAGTTCGAGCTGGCTGTGCAAGAGTTCTTACTTGCTACATTCCCCTATTGCGGATCACTCCGCCCAGGCCAGTGGCGCATTGAGAACGTGGGAGGCTCCCGCGGGTCCCGGATGGTTGGTGCGAGCCTCCCGCAGGTGGGTTGTCGAATCTTCGCTCGCGCCCCCGCCGTCTGGCTCAGCGAACACGGCTACAGCGGCCTCATTGACGACGAGGACCAGCGCCGCTGCAAGCAGTTTCACCACTGACACCTGGGTCACGTCCGGTCCGGGGGCGGGCCCCAGCCTGCACCATCTTCCGCAACGTGTCTTCCGCCGAAGAGGTTGCGAACTTCGCGTCAGCTCCGGTAATCGAGCTCGTAGGCTCGCTTTCACAGGATAAGGAAGATCCGGCTGCGTCGTTAGATCGTCGCCGTTTACGCGCGCCGCAGGCCGAGCTCTACGACCTGCACGTGGACCCGAGCGAGCTGTGCATCCTCGCCAACCTGCTCGCGTCACTGCAGTTCCGGACCGGCCTCGTCGAGACGATGCACCTGCGAGCGGACTACTCCTCCGGTGTCTGCCGGGCGATCCGGAAGGCGGTGTTCGCGTCGGGGACCCCGCAGTAGGTCGCCGTCTGCAGCAGCAGCTCCTTGATCGCGTCCAGTCTCAGCCCGTTGGTGCAGGCCCGCCCGCAGGTGCATCGCCAGCTCCTCGTGGTGGCCGCGCGCCACCAGTGCGGTCAGCGTGATCATCGAGGGTGCGCGACGGTCCAGGCTCGGCCGCGTCCAGATGCCGCCCCACTCGCACGGGCCGCGCATCCCATTCCGGGGCTCGCGGTCACCATGCTCACCGTGCTGCTCGCCGCGAGTATGGGAGTGCCTTCGCCGCGACCCGACCGGACGGCATGACCGGACTGCATGACCGGGCGGCCGCTCCCGGATCGGGCAGGTGCCAACCTCGTCGTCGTTGTCGTGGCTGTCTCGGGCGTGTCACCCGGGCGCGGCGCTACCCGCCGGCCCTGACCTCCACCAACTCCCACTCCCGCACCGGTCCGGCCGTGTGTGCCTGGCACATCGTGAAAATCGGCTCGCTCCAGCTCTCGCGCAGGCGCACAGCCACCGGGCCGCTCGGGCCCTCAAGTGTCACAGCGACGTGGTTGCCGCCGTCCGCATCGGCCACCTCTCGGACGTCCAGAGGGGCGAAGGCATCGATGCGGTCATCTCCCAGCAGCGCGCGAGCGTGATGCTGCGCCACCTGCACCTCCGCCGGATAGCTGCTGCGTCCGCGCAGATACCGCTCGTCGACGCGGCCTTCGGTGTAGCGGGCGACGATGTCGGCCGGGTCCTGCGCCTGGTCGACGCGGCCGTAGAAGAGACCGTGCGGCAGGACGAGCATCGTCGCGGCAAAGCGGTCGCCGCCCAGGTGGGAGCACTCCCAGGTCGCCTCCGGGTACCGCTCGGCGATCCGCGCCGCGGCGCTGCGCCCCCGCACGGCGCAGCACTGATCGTGCTTGCCGTGCGCGCACACGGCGACCAGCGGGTCCGCTGACGGGGTGCCGGCGGAACCGTCGAGGGGGATCTCGGCGTACCCGACCGGGCCGTCGACCTCGCCCCACCGCAGCGACTCGTGCCCGGGCCGGGCGTCGGCGAGCGCCCACCGCCAGCGTGGCTCCTCTGTATGACGACGACGACCCGGCCTGCGGATCGCGGCAACCCTTACATCCGCTTCCTGGGCGCGCCCGGCGATCTCGCGACCCAGCTCGGGCGGAAGGAGACCCGGCGAGTCCAGCAACGCCGAATACCCCCACGGGCCGGCCAGTTCGACCATCAGCCACCGCAACCCCCGGGAGCCCGACCCGTCCAGGGGATCGCCGCGGCGCAACGACGAGTCACTGCACGGCTCCCAGTCCGCAGGCCTGCTCACAGCGCCACCACCACGCCCTCCCGCAGCAACCGCCGGAGAACCACCCGGCCGTCGTCGGCATCGAGGCCGGGCAGCGAACCAGCGCTCACGGGGTCGCCCTCGAGGACAGCGCGCAGGGCGGAAGTGCACACCGCCGGGAACGTCACCGACTTGGTGGGCAGCCTCAACACCACCGTGCCGGGATTGGCGGCGTCGGCGTCGGCGTCGGTGCAGTCCACACGTGCATGGAGCCCCTCGCGCAGGTGCAGCCGGGTGTCGGGCTCGAGGGCAGCGACGGCGTCGAGGGTGGCCAACGGGCGGATCGCGGCGGGTCTGGTGAGATCGAGGTACTTGCCAGCCAGCGCGTCGCCGGCGAGAGCGCTGAGCTGCTCCTGCTTCTCGCCGATCAACCGGGCCAGCACGTCGAGGACCTCGCGGGCGTGGGGCTCGGCGCGCGCGGCATCGGCCGGGGCGAGCCCGAACGGCAACGACGCCCGCAGATCCTCCTCCGAGGCCAGTGCCTCGATCATCGCCGTGGCGACGTCGTGCCCGGTCAACGGGGCCACGCCCACCGTGAGGTGGATGGACGTATCGCCCTGCGCCTCGGCCGAGTGGACCCAGCCTCGCGGCAGGTAGAGGCAGTCCCCCGGCTCGAGCACGGTGTCGATGACCGGCTCGTCCTTCGCCCGTTCGGCGATCGCCTCGCGGTGATCGGTCCACGGCTGGTCCGCAAGCGGATGGTGGTGGACGGGCTCGTGCACCCGCCACCGCTTGGTGCCGGACACCTGGAGCACAAAGACGTCGTGGACGTCGTAGTGCGGATCGAACCCGCGATTCGCGGGCGGGGTGATGTACGCGTTGGTCTGCACCGGATGCCCGATGTCCGAGGTCATGCCGCGGACGAAGTCGATGATCGGCGGCCAGAACCGGTGCAGACCCTGCAGGACGAGCGTCGCCCCGGCGGCGTACTGCGTGAGCACGCCGTCGGGGTCGAGCTGATCGGCGATCTGCGCCCCGAACCCCGCGGAGCGGGTGAAGCACGCCCGGTCGACGAGCGTTCCCTCCCGCGCCATCCGGACGAACGGCGTGCGCACCCCGCGCTCGGCGACGATCTCGTCGACCATCGCGGGCGAGAGCAGGTCGGAGTAGTCGCGTGGCAGCTCGGACGCCCGGGTCAGCAGGGGCCGCTGCCCCCACACCCGAGCCGCGAACTCATCCGAGCCGCACGCGACGCACCGATGAAGCGCCCGCAATTACTGCGTGCCGTCAGCGCCGCCGTCGGCACCATCCGGGTTGGAACCGCCGTCGGCCACCCCTTCGCCGGTGTTCGCGGAGCCATCGGCGGAACCGTCCGCGCCACCGTCGTGACCGTCCGGGTTCGAACCGCCGTCAGCCAGGCCCTCGCCCTCGCCCTTCATGTGGTGGGCGGACCCGTCGGCGCCGCCGTCGTGGCCGCCGGGATTGGAACCGCCGTCGGCGATGCCCTCGCCCTGAGCGCCGGACGTGGTGATGTCGTCGTCGTTGATAGCCATCTGCGTTCCTCTCGTCGGTGCAGGTGCGAAACCTGCAGGGAGTCGTGCGATCTGGCCACGTGTTCCGGCAGCAGGCCGGGACACGAGGGGCGTGCAGTTCCACTATGGCACTGGACCGACCTCTATACGACCGAAGCCGCCGCCGGTTCGGCGTAACCGGGCGACCGCATCGTTTCCGGGCGGCGGCGGTCCTCGTCGTCGTCGTCGTCGTCGAACTATCCCCGCGCTACCCCGAACCCGCGGTCGACCCGGGACGGGTGGGCATCAGAGGCTGACGCCGCCGGGGCCCCGGCCCAGCGCCTCGGTGACGGAGGCGAACATCGTGGACTTGATGGCGCCGAGAGTGGTGCGGTCCTTGCCGAGGATCGGCTGGAGACGCCCGAGCGCCGCGGTGACGATCTCGGCCTCCGCAGCGGTGTCGTCGACGAGGCCCGCGGCCTTCGCCTCGGCACCGGGGTAGCGGTGGCCCGTGCTCATCGCGGTCATGGCCGTCTGCGGGGTCGTCTTGGCCTGGATCAGCGCCGCCATGCCGGGAGTGAACGGGATGTTGATGTCCACCTCCGGGAAGCAGAAGTAGCCGCGATCGTCGCGCATCACCCGGTAGTCGTGGGCCATCGCGAGCATCGCGCCGCCGCCGAAGGCGTGCCCGTTGACCGCGGCGGCCGTCGGCAGGGAGAACGTCAGGACGCGCGAGAACAGCTCGTGGATCCGGCCGACGTACCAGTCCAGGCGGTCCGAGTTGGCCATGAGCCAGTCGAGGTCGAGGCCGTTGGAATAGAACTTGCCCGACCCCACGGTGACGAGCCCCTTCGCGGACTGCTCGACCTCATCGAGGTGGGCGTTGATCGCGTCGAGCCGGTCCGGGGAGAAGCGGTTCTCGTCGCTGCCGAGCGTGAGGACGGCGATGTCCTCGTGGTGGGTCAGGGTCGGGGTCATGGGTGGTCCTTTCGGGTGGTGGGGTTGTGGGGTGGGGGTGGGTCGGTCGGCGGCGGGGCGGTCGACCGCTACTCGTCGAGGAAATCCTGGATCCACCGGCGAATGTCTGCCAGGGTCCCCGCATCCACCTGGCCGGCATGGCCGACAACACGCCGGCGCGAAAGGGTGCGTATCTGCTCGGTCATCGCCCAGGAGTCGCGATCGAACACGTCTCCACGGAGCAGGACGTGGTTCGACCATCCGCGATCCACCGACGTCACCGGAACCACCATCACGAGAGTATCGGCGAGGGAGATGTGCGCGCGCGACGAGACCACCACCGCGGGCCGGCGACCACTCTGCTCACGACCCGCCACGGGATCGCGGACTACCCATATGACCTCCCCGGGGGTCGGGTCAGGCATCCTGCGCCCGCTCCCACCACTCGGATTCCTCGCGGTAGGACGCCAGATCCTCAGGCGATGTCGCGTCTATCTCCGCACGCAGGCGCTCGAGCCGCCGTTGCTTCTCGGCGAGTGAGGCGAGATACGCCAGATGATCGCCCAGCGTGCGGTGCCCCTCGGCGGCCTGCCTCTTGAGGAGATCCCGGAGGTCGCGACTCACCTTGATCGGCGTGTGGGACATACCGCAAGTATGCCCACGGTCATACCGCGGAGAGAGCGAAGTCGTCGCCCCCCGACGACACGAGAGCCGCCGCCCGGTCTGCGTGACCGGGCGGCGGCTCTCGCCTATGTGCGACTGCGGGGCCTCGTCGTCGTCGTACTCCCGACCGGCTCAACCCGCGACTGGCCACCCGACCAGCAGGTGCGCTACTTGACCAGCAGCTCCGCGATCTGGATGGTGTTGAGCGCCGCGCCCTTGCGGAGGTTGTCGCCCGCCACCATGAGGTTCAGGCCCCTGTTGCCCTCGATCGACTGGTCCTGTCGGATGCGGCCCACCAGCGACTCATCGATGCCGGCGGCGTCCAGCGGGGTCGGCACGTCCACGACCTTCACGCCGGCCGCCGAGGACAGCAGCTCGCGCGCCTGCTCCGGGGTGATGTCCCGCTCGAACTCGGCGTTGATGCTCAGCGTGTGGCCGGTGAACACGGGTACGCGCACGCAGGTGCCGGCGACGCGCAGCTCCGGCAGCCCGAGGATCTTGCGCGACTCGTTGCGCAGCTTCTGCTCCTCGTCCGTCTCCTCGGACCCGTCGCCGATACTCCGTCTTCGCCCACTCAGACCCGCCACAACCCTCTCCCGCTTCCACGTTAGTTATCGGTCCATGTACCCCTCTCGGTACGCCCACGCGACGAGACTCGCCCCGGATTTCACCGGCAACCACATCCCCGTCGCAAGCAGGTCATCTACGACCCGCTCTGCATCGCCACGATCGATATCGTCGAGGACGTGAAGTGCCTCGGTGGCGATCCACATCGAGTCCCGGGCCTCGACCATGCGCTCGACCGCCTGGCTGAGCGCCTCACGTTCGTCGATAATCGCGGTGCAGCTGTGCGCTTGCGCATATGCGATTACCGCGGCCTCACCGGCGTGCTCAGCAGCTGTCTCGGCTCCCATGTCGGACTGGATCGCCAGCTGCACTGCTCCCTCGTCGGAATCGAGGACGACGAGTTCGGTCCACTCACACTCCGCGATTGCCGGAATCCCGGAGTAGCGCTCGCGCGCCAACTCAACCTCGGCGTTCACCGCGTCCGGTATCAATATCACTCGCCCGCTGGGCGAGAGCCTTCGCAGTATCTCGCCGTGGCCTGCACGATGCCAGTGGGTGAACACACTCGTGTCCATGACCCATCGTTCAGGCATCTCCGTCGATCACCTCGAAGGGTGACTCGTCTCGTGGACGCAGCTCTGCGTCGCTGATTGATCCGCGCAGCATCTGCAGCGCTCGCTTACGTGTGAGTTTGGCATCTTCGTACCCGCGCACCACAGCGGCTGCAAATTGCGGGGACAGCCGCGGAGCGACGAGGTCGTCAGCGGGTAGCGGGACACCCACCGCCACAAAGTCCCCAGCAAATGGGACTTCCCGCGCGAGCGCCACACGCTCGCGCTCTTCGATCAGACCCACGTTCTTGAGCTGGTTGACCGTAGCCGTCCACGAGACCCGGTACTTGCCGGCGATGCGGATGGCGCGGCGGCGTGGGCTCTCCGTCGGGTAGTCACTCCACAACTTCGCCGCTCCCTCGCGGGGGATCAGGAAGTGAATAGCAACCGACTTGACCATCGTCTCGGAATCGGAGCTGTGTGCGTCATAGGCGTCGCCTACCAGCCAGTGCGCTAGTTCATGGGCGACCGTGACTCGCTTGCGCCCCTGCGGCTGCTCAGAATTGATCACCGCAGCGGCCACCGCCGTGTCGCTGTCCCCGTCGACGGTCACGCAGGCACCATCCGCCGACTCACCGTAGTTACCCACGAACACGTACATCCCGAGCCGCTCGCAGACCGAGAGAATATCGGGGATGGGCTCGTTGTCCAGCCCGGCCCGTCTGCGCGCCTCGTGGGCAACCCGCTCCGCGTCCTCATGACGGTCGGGCACCGCCGATTCGGGTCGGCGCACAGTCGAGATCAGTTCTTTGTGCATCAGCGATCGCATGTCGTCAGCTAGCAACTCGATTGCCTCGTCCATGCGCTCTGTGACTTCCGGGTCGAATCCGGCGTCGGTGCGGCGGCTGATCACCGCAGGCACTTCGTCCATCACGAACCACTGCAATGGCTTGTCGAGCGTCGCGGCGATGGCGAACATTTCCGTCGCCGAGACGCGTCGGGTTCCCGATTCCACCTTGCTGACCGAAGTGTGATCGAGCTGGCCCAACACTTCCGCAAGCTGCCGCTGCGACATGCCGGCAGCTACTCGCGCCTCCGCGATACGCCTACCGAGTGCCTTCGCGTCCATGCTTGCGATTCTGGCACATCAAGCAGCTTGCGTGTAGCGGCCACTCAGTGTGGAGTTCCGCGGCTCCCCCGCTCGCGACCGGCGCCGCCGCCCAATCAGCGTGACCGGGCGACGGCTCTCGTCAAGGGCTGCTGCGGAGCTCGTCATCGTCGTCCTACCGAACGGCTCCCCCCTCGGCTGACTACGTGACCAGCACCGGCGTTACTTGACCAGCAGCTCCGCGATCTG
>NZ_JAALEC010000424.1:0-3953 GCF_014145205.1 Dietzia sp. DQ11-44 | reverse complement strand
GCGGTCGCGGCGGGATCCTCGGAGCGCTCGATGGCGGCGTGGTACGACTGCCGCATCCCCAGCCCGGCGAAGACCTCGTCGATCAGGTGCTGCGGAACCCCCAGGTCCTCGGCGGTCACCCAGTGACGGTCGAGGAACGGGCGCATCGCCTCGCAGAACCGGCCCAGCACCTCCACGGCGCGGGGATCCTTGGGGTCGAAGTCGATCCCGCCCTTGGCACCGCCGACGGGGAGGTCGAAGGCCGCGGTCTTGCGGGTCATGCCGCGGGCCAGGTCCTCCACCTCACCCAGGGTGCAGCCGGCCCGCATCCTGGTCCCGCCGGTGGCCAGGCCACCGACGAGGGTGTCCACGACGAGGAACCCTCGGGCGCCGGTGACGTCGTCCTTCCAGTGCAGCCGCAGGTACGGTTCGCGGGTGGCGGGACCCTCCGCGGGTGGAGCCGGCACTGCCACCGGCACCGACCCGGTTGTCGCGGTGAAACCCGGAATCTCGATGGATGTCATGGTGCTCGCCTCCTGAAACGCCTCGTCCCGACTCTCCGGCGGGGTCCCTCAAGCATGGGAGCGGGGACGGGCCCGGGTCCAGCGAGAATCGATGGACCCGACCGTTCACTTTTTCTGCACTGTCCCCGGTCAGCCCCTACGCTCGGGGCCATGGAGCCGTCACTGCACCGACTCAGACTGCTCCGCGAACTCGAGCGTCGCGGGACCGTGACCGCCGTCGCCGGGGCCCTGGACTACACGGTCTCCGCCGTGTCCCAACAGCTCGCTCTTCTCGAAAGGGAGGCGGGGACCCCCCTGTTCGAGCGTCGTGGCCGCCGGATCGGGCTCACCGAGGCCGGGTTGGTCCTGGCCGGGCACGCGGAGACCATCCTGGCCGCGGTGGAGGACGCCGGGCACGCGATGGAATCGGCCCGGGCCGGGGTCGGGACGACCCTCACGGCCGGGGTCTGGGCGTCGGTGGCCACGACCCTGTTGCCCGCCGGGATCCGGGTGCTCGCCCGGGACCACCCGGGGATCGAGGTGCGCAGCCGCGAGCTCGCCCCGGAGGACACCACGGGCGCGGTCCGGGACGGCTCCCTCGACCTGGCTTTCGTCCTTGACTATTCCAGTTACACGATGGCCCGGGTCCCCGAGCTCACCCGGACACCCATCGCCGTGGAATCACTGCACCTCGTGGCCCCCCGCGGGTCGATCGACGCCGGCGAGGTGGCGTTAGGCGACTTCGCGGGCAAGCCCTGGGTCCTGGCCCACCCGCGCTCCCACTTCGGCAGGGCCGTGCGGCTCGCCTGCCGGGAAGCGGGTTTCGAGCCGGACATCCGTCACGAGGCCGGTGAGCAGTCGACCGCACTCGCCCTGGTCGCCGCGGGCCTCGGCGTGACCCTGGCCTCCGACCTCGGGCTGGGCACCTCGACCGCCGAGGTGGACGTGCTGCCTCTGAACGACACCCTGACCAGGACGGTCTCGATCGCGTACCGGGAGCGGGACGCCCGGCGTCGACCCCTACGGGCCTTCGTCGACGCGTTCACCGAGGCCGCCCTCGGCCTGGGGCTCGACGCCGCGGAGGCGCGACCGGTCAGCCGCTGACGTATCCCCGGCTCTTGTCGACCAGCGGACCGGGCTCGCCGCCGCCCGCCCAGGTGCGCAGGTGGTGGAGGAACTGCTCCGAGAGGGTGTCTCGCCAGCCCACCACGTCGCCCGACATGTGGGGGCTGACGTGCGCGCCGTCGAGGGTCCACAGCGGGTCGCCGTCGGGGAGCGGTTCGACGACGAGGACGTCCAGGTGCGCCGAGAGTCTGCCCGCCGCGATCTCCTGCGTGAGGGCCTCCTGGTCGACCAGTTGGCCCCGCCCCACGTTGATCACGTGGGCGCCGTCCGGGAGCGCCGCCAACTCGGCCGGCCCGAGCATCCCTCGGGTGGCCTCGGTCAACGGGGCCACCATGACCAGGTGGTCGACATCGCCCAGGTGCCCGGCCAGTCGGGCCGAGTCCAGGACGACGCCGAAGTCCTCGTCGTCGTCGGAAGGTCGACGCCCCGCCCCACGGACGTCCACGCCCACCGCCCTGAGCAGCCGCGCGGTGGCCCGGCCTATCCCCCCGGTCCCCACGACGAGGGCGCGGCGTCCCGCCACGCGGGTGGTCTCGCGGTGGCGCCACACCCCGGCGCGCTGCAGTGCCTCCGTCCGGTGCAGCTGCTTGTCGTGGGCGAGGACGCAGGCCAGGACGTACTCCGCGATGGGCCCGTCGAACACACCACGCGCGTTGGTGACCGAGACGTCGGAGTCGCGCAGCTCGTCGAACAGCAGCGTGTCGACCCCGGCGGCGGCCACATGGACCCATCGCAGCGCGTCGGCGGCGTGCCAGGCGGAGGCCAACGCGTCGGAGAAGATGTCCCACACGAAGAGCACCTCGGCGCCGGGCAGCGCCTCGGCCAGGGTGTCGGCGGTGCACTCCCGCACGTCGGCGAGTCCGCGGAGTTCGTCCAGGTGGGTGGGCGGGACGACGCCGTCGGCGGTGAGGAGGACGACTGTCGGTCGCGTGTGCGGGGACCGGTGCTGCTGCGTCATGGACACACCGTAGCGTGCCCGCGACCGCCCCCCCGCAGATCGTCGGATTGTTGACAATCTGCCCGGAGGGGTCACACACTGGCCCCATGACCGCGCATCTGTCGCCCCTTCTCAAGCAGGCCACGCCCGTCGTGGTGGACCACGCCCTCGGCTCGTGGATCCACGGCACCGACGGCCGCGACTACCTGGACTTCACGACCGGCATCGGCGTGACCAGCACCGGCCACTGCCACCCCGACGTGGTCGCCGCCGCGCGCGAGCAGTGCGGGAAGATCATCCACGCGCAGTACACGACCGTCATGCACCAACCGCTGCTGCAGCTGACGGAGAAGCTCGGCGAGCACCTGCCCGAGGGGATCGATTCGGTCTTCTACGCCAACTCCGGGTCCGAGGCGGTCGAGGCCGCCGTCCGGCTGGCCCGCATGGCCACCGGCCGGCCCAACATCGTCACCGTCCAGGGCGGCTTCCACGGACGCACCGTCGCCGCCGCGAGCCTCACCACCGCCGGGACGCGCTTCTCCGCCGGCTTCTCCCCCCTCATGGGCGGGGTGGTGATGACCCCGTTCCCGCACGCCCTGCGGCACGGGTGGAGCGAGGACGACGCGATCGACTTCGCGCTCGCCGAGCTGGACTACCTCATGGCCTCCCGTGTCGACGCCCGCGAGATCGCGGCGTTCCTCATCGAGCCCGTGCTCGGCGACGGCGGCTACATGGCCACCCCGCCGCGCTACCTGCAGGGGCTGCGCGACCGCGCCGACCGGATCGGCGCGCTGCTCGTGCTCGACGAGGTCCAGGCCGGCATCGGGCGCACAGGCCGGTTCTGGGGCCATCAGCACACCGAGGGCCTGGTCCCGGACGTCATCATCACCGCCAAGGGGATCGCCTCGGGCTTCCCCATCTCCGCGATCGCCGCTCCCGAGGCGATCATGGCCAAGGCCTGGCCCGGATCGCAGGGCGGCACCTACGGCGGCAACGCCGTGGCGGCCGCGGCGGGCGTGGCGACCCTCGGGGTGGTCGCCAGGGAGGGTCTGGTGGCCAACTCCGCCGAGCGCGGAACCCAACTCCTCGAGGGACTGCGGCGTAGCCTCGGCGACGTGAGCGAGATCTGCGACATCCGCGGGACCGGGCTCATGCTGGGCGTCGAGTTCGGTGACCCCACCGCTCCCGCGGGCAGTGCCGGTGCGGTGGAGGCCGCCCGCCTGGCCGGAGCGGTCCAGCAGGCGTGCATCGACGAGGATCTGCTCACCCTCACCTGTGGCCCCACGGGCTCGGTGGTGCGCCTCATCCCCGCGCTGGTGGTGACCGCCGACGAGGTCGACGCCGGCGTCGAGCGGTTCACCCGCGCGGTCCACCGGGTGTGCGACGGGGCGGCGTGACCTCCCGCGTCG
>NZ_JAALEC010000423.1:0-9479 GCF_014145205.1 Dietzia sp. DQ11-44 | reverse complement strand
CAGCCCGGCCGACCCGGCCCCGCAGCCCGGCCCGCGCGGGCCCGGGAACCGGCCGTCAGCGCAGCGACTCCTCCCGGAACTCGCCGGGGAAGTCCACCGACGGGCCGTTCTCGCTCTCGCCGTTGCGCAGCTCGACGCGGCGGATCTTGCCGGAGATGGTCTTGGGCAGGTCGGTGAACTGGAGACGGCGCACCCGCTTGTAGCCGGCCAGGTGGGTGCGGGAGTAGTCGAAGATCTGGCGGGCGGTCTCCTCGGTCGGCTCCCAGCCGCCGGCCAGGACGACGAACGCCTTGGGGACGCTCAGTCGCACGGGATCCGGGGACGGGACGACCGCCGCCTCGGCCACCGCCGGGTGCTCCAACAGGACGGACTCCAGCTCGAACGGCGAGATCCGGTAATCCGAGGACTTGAACACGTCGTCCGTCCGGCCCACGTAGGTGATGTAGCCCTCGGAGTCCCGCGAGCCGACGTCACCGGTGTGGTAGAAACCGTCCGCGTACGCGGCGTCGGTCCGGTCCTTGTCTCCGTGATATCCGACCATCAGGCCGAGCGGGCGGGGGTCCAGGCGCAGGCAGATCTCGCCCTCGGCGCCCTCTCCCGGGACCTCCTGTCCGGTGGCGGGGTCGACCAGGACGACGTCGAATCCGGGGCACGGGCGGCCCATGGACCCGTCTTTGATGGGCTGGCCCGGGGTGTTGGCGATCTGCACAGTGGTCTCGGTCTGGCCGAAGCCGTCGCGGATGGTCACCCCCCACGCGTCGCGGACGCGCCCGATCACCTCCGGGTTCAAGGGCTCGCCGGCACCCACCGCCAGCCGTGGCGGCACCTGCAGCTGCGTCAGGTCGGCCTGGATGAGCATCCGCCACACGGTGGGCGGGCAGCACAGGCTGGACACCCCGCAGCGGTCCATCTCGCGCATCATCGCCGTGGCGTCGAAGCGGGAGTAGTTGTAGATGAACACGCACGACCCGGCGATCCACGGCGTGAACACGTTGGACCACGCGTGCTTGGCCCATCCGGGCGAGGACACGTTGAGGTGGACGTCGCCCGGCTGGAGACCGATCCAGTACATGGTCGACAGGTGGCCCGCCGGGTACGAGGCGTGGGTGTGCTCGACGAGCTTGGGCTTGCTGGTGGTGCCGGACGTGAAGTAGAGCAGCAGCGTGTCGTCGGCGTGGGTGGTGTGGCTGGGCTCGAAGTCGGGGGAGGCGTCCATCGCACCGGCGAGGTCGGTCCAGCCGTCGGGGGCGCCGCCCACCGCGAACCGCTGATAGTCGCCGGAGATGGCGGCGAAGCGCTCGGCCAGCTCGGAGCGGGCGATCACGTGCTTGATTCCGCCGCGGGCGATGCGGTCGCGCAGGTCGCCCTCGGCGAGCAGGGTGGTGGCGGGGATGACCACGGCGCCGAGCTTGATCACCGCGAGCATGACGTCCCACAGTTCCACCTGGTTGGCCAGCATGAGCAGGATCCGGTCGCCGGGCCCGACCCCGGCCTCGCGCAGCCAGTTGGCGGTGCGGTCCGAGCGGATCCGCACCTCGTCGAAGGAGTACTTCGCCTCGGTCGGTGCGCCTCCGCCGTCGTGCTCCTCGACGATCCACAACGCGGGATCGGTGTTCCCCTCGGCCTCGACGTCGAACCAGTTGAGTGCCCAGTTCCACTCGTCGAGCTCCGGCCACGCGAAGCCGGCCCGGGCGGCCTCGTAGTCCTCCGCGTTGGCCTGCAGGAAGTCGCGGGCGGCGCGGAATCGGGTGGTGGCGTCGGTGGCGAGCGGGGCCATGAAGTCTCCTGACAGCGGGCACGGGTGAGAACGGGCACGGGAAGTGAGTCAGCTCACAGTATGGGCGGCCGGGCGGCTGGCGGTACACCCGAAAGGGGAGGGTCGGGGGCGGCCCCGGGGCCGGGTCCTGGATTACTAGGAGATGCAAGTATAGAGTGATGGTCATCACGGGAGCAGTGGCGCGCGGACATCTCCGGACCGCGGCCTCACGACGAAGGGATGTCCATGTCGGATCTCAGGCAGATCGAGCACTACATCAACGGCACCAGGGTCGCCGCCACGGGCGGCCGAACCCACGAGGTGTTGAACCCCAGCACGGGCAAGGCGCAGGCCGTGGTCCCGCTGGCGTCGACGGCGGAGGTCGACGACGTGATCGCCAAGGCCGCCGAGGCGCAGAAGGCGTGGGCGGCCCAGAACCCGCAGAAGCGCGCCCGCGTGCTCATGCGGTTCGTCGACCTGATCAACCAGAACATGGACGAGCTCGCGGAACTGCTGGCGATCGAGCACGGCAAGACCACCCCGGACGCGAAGGGCGACATCCAGCGCGGCCTCGAGGTGATCGAGTTCGCGATCGGCATCCCGCACCTGCTCAAGGGCGAGTTCACCGAGAACGCCGGCACGGGCGTCGACGTCTACTCCATGCGCCAGCCGCTCGGTGTGGTCGCGGGGATCACCCCGTTCAACTTCCCGGCCATGATCCCCCTGTGGAAGGCGGGCCCGGCCATCGCGTGCGGCAACGCCTTCGTGCTCAAGCCCTCCGAGCGCGACCCCTCCGTCCCGGTGCGCCTGGCCGAGCTGTTCACCGAGGCCGGTCTGCCCGACGGCATCTTCCAGGTCGTCCACGGTGACAAGGAGGCGGTCGACGCGATCCTCAACAGCGAGACCATCCAGGCCGTGGGCTTCGTCGGCTCCACGCCCATCGCGCAGTACATCTACGAGAACGCGGCCCGCACCGGCAAGCGCGCGCAATGCTTCGGCGGCGCCAAGAACCACATGATCATCATGCCGGACGCGGATCTCGAGCAGGCCGCCGATGCCCTGGTCGGCGCCGGTTTCGGCTCCGCCGGTGAGCGCTGCATGGCCATCTCGGTGGCCGTTCCCGTGGGCGAGGGCACCGCCGAGGCCCTGCTCGAGAAACTGGTGCCCAAGGTCAAGGAGCTGCGGGTGGGCCACAGCCACGACCCGAAGTCCGACTACGGCCCGCTGGTCACCCCCGAGTCCAAGGCCCGCGTGTTGGACTACATCGACCAGGGCGAGAAGGCAGGTGCGGAGATCCTCATCGACGGCCGCAGCGTGGGTGCCTACACGGACGAGTTCAACGGCGAGGACATCTCCGGGGGCTACTACGTCGGCCCCACGCTCATGGACAAGGTCACCCCGGACATGAGCGTCTACACCGACGAGATCTTCGGCCCCGTCCTCGTGGTGGTCCACGCCAAGGACTACGAGGAGGCCCTGCGCCTGCCCAACGAGCACGAGTACGGCAACGGCGTGGCCATCTTCACCCGCGACGGCGACGCCGCCCGCGAGTTCGTGTCCAACGTCCAGGTGGGCATGGTCGGCGTCAACGTGCCGATCCCCGTGCCGATCGCGTACCACACCTTCGGAGGCTGGAAGAAGTCCGGATTCGGCGACCTCAACCAGCACGGCCCGGAGTCGATCAAGTTCTACTCCAAGGTCAAGACGGTCACCCAGCGCTGGCCCTCCGGCATCAAGGACGGTGCCGAGTTCGTCATCCCCACGATGGACTGACCGCGAACCGGATCCGCCGCGCAGCTCACCCGCCGCGCAGTTCACCTGCCGCACACCGTACGAACCGGGCACCGTATGAGAGGAACACCCATGTTCACCCTTGATGACGACGACAAGGTCATCGTCGACACCGCCCGCGACTTCTCGGTCAAGCGGATCGCGCCCAAAGCGCAGGAGTGGGACGCGACGCACCACTTCCCCAAGGACGTCCTCCGCGAGGCCGCCGAGATGGGGATGGGCGCCATCTACGTCTCGGAGGACGTCGGGGGCAGCGGGATGCGGCGGCTGGACGGTGTCCGCATCTTCGAGCAGCTCGCCCGGGGATGCCCGTCGGTGGCCGCGTACCTGTCCATCCACAACATGTGCGTGTGGATGGTCGACGAGTTCGGCACCGAGGAGCAGCGCCACGAGTGGATCCCGCGGCTGGCGTCGCTGGAGCTGTTCGCGAGCTACTGCCTGACGGAGCCGGGCGCCGGGTCGGACGCGGCGGCGCTGCGGACGAAGGCGGTGAAGGAGGGCGAGGGCGAGACCGCGGAGTACGTCCTCACCGGCACCAAGCAGTTCATCTCCGGTGGCGGGCAGTCGGACGTCTACGTGGTGATGGCCCGCACCGGGGAGGCCGGCCCCAAGGGGATCTCGGCCTTCCTGGTCCCGGCGGACTCCGAGGGCCTGAGCTTCGGTCCGGACGAGCAGAAGATGGGCTGGAACGCCCAGCCCACCGCGCAGGTGATCATGGAGGGTGTGCGGGTCCCGGCGGCGAACCTCATCGGTGGCGCGGACACCGGCGGCGAGGGCCTCGGGTTCACCATCGCGATGCGGGGGCTCAACGGCGGGCGCATCAACATCGCCGCCTGCTCCCTGGGCGGCGCCCAGGACGCGTACACGCGGGCCGTCGCCCACGTGCGGGACCGTGAGGCGTTCGGCGGCGCGTTGATCGACGAGCCGACGATCCGCTTCACCCTCGCGGAGATGGCGACCGAGTTGGAGGCGAGCCGGCTCATGCTGTGGCGCGCCGCCGCGGCCCTGGACGCCAAGGAGCCGGATCACGTGGAGCAGTGCGCCATGGCGAAGCTCTTCGTCACCGACCGCTGCTTCGACATCGCGGACCGGGCGTTGCAGCTCTTCGGCGGGTACGGGTACCTGGCCGAGTACGGAATAGAGAAGATTGTGCGAGATCTCCGGGTGCACCGCATCCTGGAGGGGACGAACGAGATCATGCGCGTCGTCGTCGGCCGGGCCGTCGCCGCGCGCGGACTGGGAGCGTAGGACATGGACAACCGATCGCAGACTGTGGCGTTTCTCGGGCTGGGCAACATGGGTGGACCCATGGCCGCCAACCTGGTCGGCGCCGGACTCGACGTCAGAGGATTCGACCCGGTCGCCGCGGCGCAGGACGCGGCCCGGACCGCCGGGATCACCGTGTGCGACTCGCCCGCCGAGGCGGTCCGGGGAGCCGGCGTCGTGATCACGATGCTGCCCAACGGTGCGCTGGTGACCTCGACCTATGACGAGGTCCTGGGCGAGGCGGGGGAGGGGACCCTGTTCATCGACTCCTCCACCATCTCGGTCGACGACGCCCGTGCGGTCCACGCCAAGGCCGTGGACGCCGGGATGCTCCAGGTCGACGCGCCCGTCTCCGGCGGCGTCAAGGGCGCGACCGCCGGCACCCTGGCGTTCATGGTCGGCGGGGAGGACGAGGCCTTCGCGGCCGCGCAGCCCGTGCTCGAGCCGATGGCGGGCAAGGTCATCCACTGCGGCGGAGCCGGGGCCGGCCAGGCCGCCAAGGTCTGCAACAACATGGTGCTGGCCGTGCACCAGATCGCGATCGCCGAGGCGTTCGTGCTCGCCGAGGGGCTGGGTCTCGATCACCAGGCCCTGTTCGACGTGGTCACCGGGGCCACCGGCAACAGCTGGGCGCTGCACACCAACTGCCCCGTCCCCGGTCCGGTCCCCACCTCTCCCGCCAACAACGACTTCACGCCCGGCTTCGCCACCGCTCTCATGAACAAGGATCTCGGGCTGGCGCTCGCGGCCCTGGAGAGCACTGGTACGGTCGCTCCGCTCGGCGCGGCAGCGGCTGCCCTGTACGACGAGTTCGCGCAGGACAACGGTGGCAAGGACTTCAGCGCCATCATCACCAGCATCCGCGATTCCTCGCGGAGCTGAACACCTCCACTCTCGGGAGAACACCATGTCCACCCTCCGACCCAAGGATTCAGACGCTGTACTAGGGGCCCTGCGCCGGGCCCGCCGTGATTCCGGTGTGCCCGTCGTCTTCGCCGGCGACGTCACCGGTGAGACCGCCAGACTGAACCGCTTCATCGGGGTCCGCACCGACTCCATGCAGGGGCTGGCCGTGGCCAGGGGCCGTGGGCTCGGTGGTCACGTGATGGCCTCCGGACGACCGGCGACGGTGCGCGACTACGAGGAGTGCTCGAGGATCACCCGCGACTACGCCGACGCGGTGGACCGCGAGGGCTTGCGGGCGATCATCTCCGTCCCCGTGATCGTCTCGGGCGTGGCGCGGACGATCCTCTACGGATCGGCCCGCGTCGCCACCCAGCTCGGCGACCAGGTCACCCGGACGTTCACCACCGTCGCCGCGGACCTGGCCTCGGAGTTCAAGGTCCACGACGAGGTCGATCGACGACTGCGGATGGCCGACCACGCCGCGGCCGAGCAGAACTTCGGGCTGGAATCCTCCGACAGGGAACGTCTTCGTGTCCTCCACGGCGAGTTGCGGGCCATCGCCGCCGAGCTCGGCGATCCGGATCTCCGCGAGAGGCTCCTGGCCGCGGGTTCCGCGCTGGCGGGGGTGGGCCGGACTCCGGACGTGGGCCGGGACCCGGGCCCGGCGCCGACGGTCCTGTCCCCCCGGGAGATCGACGTCCTCGCACAGGTCGCTCTCGGATGCTCCAACGCCGAGGTCGGCGCCCGACTGTCCCTGTCACCGGAGACGATCAAGGCGTACCTGCGCAACATCGGTACCAAGCTGGGCACACGGTCACGGATGGAGTCCGTGGCCCGCGCCCGGCTCCTCGGCGTCCTGCCCTGATCAGTCCTGCCCTGATCTGTCCGGCCGATCCGTCGTGCTCGGATCCGTCCCGGCCGGGGGCCTCAGTGGTCTCCGGGTCGGCTACAGCGGACCCTGACACCGGTCGCCGGACGGGTGAGCATCATGGTCCACGGGAACGTCAGGTCGTCGGGGTCGTCGCTGATCCGCACCTCCGGCCTGCACAGCGCCGCGACGGCCGCGGACAGGGCGGTCACGGCGATCCTCTCGCCGGGGCACCGGTGGCCGGTGCGGACCCCGGCGCCGCCGTGCGGGATGAACGCCTCCAGCTGTTCGGCGTCGTCGACCCCCAGGAACCGTTCCGGGTCGAAGGTGCCCGCGTCGTGCCAGTGGTTCGGGTCCGTGTCGGTGCCCTGCAGGTCCAGCAAGACGCGTTGCCCCGTCTTCACCGGACAACCCTGGACCTCGAAATCGGTGGTTGCGAGCGCGGGCAACATGGGCACGAACGGGTAGACACGTCGCACCTCCTGGGCGAACGCCACCGCCTCGGGGATCTCGGTGAGCCGACCGGCCTCCTCTGAGGCGTTCCGGATCCGGCTTCGCCACCCCGGGTTCTCGGCCAGGGCCACCGCGGCGAAGGCCGCGAAGCGGGCGACCGCGACGGTCGGACGGGTGAGGTTCTGCAGTTCCACCGCAGCGGTCCGGGCATCGACCAGCTGGCCGTCGTCGTCCCGGAGCTCGGCCATGGCCGCCAGCACCGACTCGGGATCGGGTTGTGTTTCTCCCGACCTGACCTTGCGCACCAGGGACGTGGCCCACCGGTCGAGGCGCAGTCGCTCCACCTGCGCGACGGGGTTCCCGGAGATCCGTCCGAACGTGTCGAGAAGCCTGCTCATCTGCTTGGTGCGCCTGTTCGCCTCCTCCGGACGCACCGGCAACCCGGCCCACCGAAACGCCGCTCGACCGAACGCGGTCGTGGAGTCGTGATACACGGTTCCCGATCCGCGGCGTGCCCACTCGTCGAGCATCTGCTCGAGCTCCACCGCCACGAGCGAGGCGAACTGCGCCACCCGGTCGTCCTCGTAGGCCAGGTCGGCGAGCGCGTTCTTGCGAACGGTGTGGGCGTGACCGTCGAGACCGTGCACGGCTCCGGGTCCGAAGAGCGGCAGACGGACGAACGCCGGCATGGCCCCTTCGCGCTTGACCTTGGTCGAGTCGTAGAAGTGGCGGACCCCCTCGACTCCTCGCAGAAGCACGGCCCGTCGACCCATGAGGCGAAGGCTCACCGGAGTCTGGGAGTCGGCGGGTAGGCCCACGCGCTGCCTCACTCGGGAGGTGAACAGGTATCCGGACCGGAGAAAGTCGAGGGATTGTTCGCGGAGCGTGTGGCTGGCGTGGGACTGCATCGGTGCCTCCTGGTGGCTCGGGTGCGTGTCTCGCCCGACACCCTAGGGGTGCGGCGAGGGCGGGGCATCCGGTCGAGCGCGGGCGTCGCGACTGTGGGCCGGGTCACGGCACACATACTTTCGGGTGTATCGGGTGTGGTGGTCATCACATACTGTTCGGCTCAATCGACGCCTATGCGTCGGCGATCACCCGCCTCGCCGGAGGTCAGATACCCGGCGAACCTGACACGACTGGAGTTGTCTTGACGCAGTCCGGAAACACCCCGCCGGGGGACGCGGCACCGCTGTCCCCGAATCTTCCGCCGGTCGAGCAGAAGACCTCGCTGAAGAAGGTCGCCGCCGCGTCCTCGATCGGTACCACGATCGAGTGGTACGACTTCTTCATCTACGGCACCGCCGCCGCGCTGGTCTTCCCGGCCCTGTTCTTCCCCGACCAGAACCCCGCGACGGCGACGCTGTCCTCGTTCGCGACCTTCGCCGTGGCGTTCTTCGCCCGGCCCGTCGGTGCGGCGATCTTCGGCCACTTCGGTGACCGGATCGGTCGCAAGAACACGCTCGTCTGGACCCTCATCATCATGGGCGTGGCGACCGTTTTCATCGGTCTGCTGCCCGGGTACAACACGGGGGCGTTCGGCGTCTTCGAGGGCGGCATCGGCATCTGGGCACCGACCCTGCTGGTGGTGTGCCGCTTCTTCCAGGGCTTCGCGGTCGGCGGCGAATGGGCCGGAGCCACGCTGCTCACGGCCGAGTACGCCCCCGAGGGCAAGCGCGGCATGATGGCCATGTGGCCGCAGCTGGGCGTGGCCTTCGCGTTCTTCCTCTCCTCGGGGACGTTCCTCATCTTCTCGCTCGTCGCCGGTAGCGGTGCAGACCTCGACAGCCCCTTCATGCAGTACGGCTGGCGTATCCCGTTCCTGCTCTCCGCCGTCCTCGTGCTGGTCGGCCTGTGGATCCGTCTCACGGTCGAGGAGACCCCGGTCTTCCGTCAGACCCAGGCGAGGGAGGCCAAGGAAGCCGCCGAGACCGCGGCTGCCGACAAGGCCGCGAACAGGGTCACGGCCCCCAGGACGCTGCCGTTCGCCGATGCGCTGCGGTACCAGTGGAAAGAGATCCTCATCGCGGGTGGTGCGCTCACCTCGCTGTTCTCGCTCTTCTACATGGGCACCGCGTTCCTCACGAACTACGCCACCGCCACCCTCGGGCACTCCCGCCCGTTCGTCCTGGGCATGGGCATGATCGCCGCGCTGATCTTCGGTGCCGCCATCGCGCTGTCGGCGATGTACTCGGACAAGATCGGCCGGAGGAAGGTCATCGGCACCTCGGTCGGACTGGCCATCCCGTGGACGCTGTTCGTCTTCCCGATCCTCGACACCGGGTCGACCTTCGCCTTCGGTCTGGTGCTGTTCGTCACGCTGATCATCTTCGGTATCGCCTACGGACCGGCCGGTGCACTGCTGCCCGAGCTGTTCCAGGCCCGCTACCGCTACACCGGCGCCGGGCTCGGCTACAACCTCGCCGGCATCCTCGGTGG
>NZ_JAALEC010000422.1:0-316 GCF_014145205.1 Dietzia sp. DQ11-44 | reverse complement strand
TCCGCCGCTGGCCGCGGCCGCGATGATCGGGGCCGGCAACACCTTCGGTGTCGGTCTGATGCTCTCGGCGCTGTCCGTCATGTCGATGGTCTGCATCTTCCTCATGACCGAGTCGAGCAAGAACGTCATCCACGCCGATGCCGAGCCGGACGACTCCCGCCTCATCGCCACCGAGATGCCGTGACCCTGGTCTGACGACCCCCATCGAGGACCCACGACACGGATCCTCCCAAGAACAGCCGCGCCCGGCCCCACCCGAGAGGGGGCCGGGCGCGGTGCTGTCCGCGGCCGGGCGTGGTGCAGGTCGCGGGGCGGG